>WTAW01000094.1 GCA_013139435.1 Candidatus Aminicenantota bacterium
ATGTTCCAACCAAAACCCATAAAATTATTGATTCTCCTCGCCTTGGTATTTCTGCCTTTTTGCGATGGTGACACCAACGCTCCCGACACATCTGGAGCTTGGTTGATCCCGAAGAGCGAGATCCAGGAGGGCGGTCCCGGCAAGGACGGGATTGTTGCCCTAACAAATCCCACGTTTATTCCTGTATCACAGGATAACTATTATTTGGATTCCGATCTTGTCATCGGCGTACAGATCGATAACTTTATCAGGGCATTTCCCCATCCCATACTCGACCAACATGAGATCGTCAATCACACGATTGGGAATACCTCTTTCGCCCTTTCCTATTGTCCATTGACTGGGTCAGGGGTTGCCTGGGATACTAGCGGATTCATGATCGATAACACATTCGGTGTGTCCGGCCTCCTTTACAATTCAAATCTCATCCCCTACGATAGAGAGACCGATAGTAACTGGTCCCAAATGCTGCTCCTCTGCGTGAACGGCGAAAGTATAGGCCAGGAGCCCTTATTAATTCCTGTAGTGGAAACCACTTGGAAGACGTGGAAAGAGCTCTATCCCGACTCCTTCGTGCTTTCCCATGAGACCGGTTTCAACCGGAACTACAGAGTGTATCCTTATGGGGATTACAAGACTAGTGACTCTTTGCTCTTTTCTGTGAACAACGAGGACTCGAGGCTTCACAAGAAAGAGCGCGTTCACGGAGTCATCGTGGGCGGAGAGACAAAAACATACCCCATATCCATATTTGGGAGCAGCACAAAAGTCTTGAATGATATATTCAATAATCTCCCCATCGTTATAGCGGGAAACACGACGAAAAACTTTGCCGTATCTTTTGAGAGGGAGTTGGATGATAAATCCCTGCATTTTATGCCCGTTGAGGACGAATTTCCTGTGATCATGATGGACTCCCTAGGGACCATGTGGGATATATTTGGCCACGGCGTATCTGGTCCGAATAAAGGCCAAAAATTGAAGCCAACCCAGTCGTTCATTTCTTACTGGTTTGCCTGGGCGGCGTTTTATCCGAATGCCGAGATCCATGGTTCAACAACACAGCTCTCCCACACCAGTTTTGAGCATAAAATGGAGGATCCGTTTAGCCGGATCCAAACCAGAGAGTTTATCCGATCCCGGATCGGGACACGTTTGCTGAAGGAATGGCCGACTATCGTGAAAAAGACAAAACTTGTACCTCATTCTGTCAATGGCGCGACTCTCGGGTTGAGATTTCAGGAATTCCCGACAAGCAGTATTTTATCTGAATTGGGAATCCGTGAATTTGATGTTTTGAAAAGCATCAATGGGACAGAACTCAAAGATCTATCGACCCTCTCTTTATTGTTCACCGAGTTGAAAGACCTGAACAGATTTGAGCTCAAAATAGAAAGGTATGGACGGCCATTAACTCTGCGTTACATCTTGAAATAGAAATCTGGGGGTAGTTTTATCAGCGGTGGCAATTTTGATTGGATTCGTCTAGAATTGGGATTTCAGTTGGAGGTGTGACATGAGTACATACATGCGGAGCCAGACGATAACGCTTGTGATATTTGTAGGATTGATCTTCGTTTCCTCCATCATTCTGGAATCCCAAGAAAGACAGGAGGCCCCTCCAGAGTACAGGCTTTTAATGAAAGCCCGGAGGATAGAGGATCCGAATGCACGGATCATCGAGCTAGAGCGGATCAAATCCGAGTATCCCGAAAGCAAATACAGAGGACTTATCGAAAATGCTATTATCAACGCTAAGATCGAACTCAGCATATCTTTAGAAGAGATCATGGAGCTGCAGAGCATGCAGTTTCAAAAGGCAAGAGGTATAAACAGACTGTTTCTGTTCTATTATGCGGGCTTCGATATTCTGCAGCATAAAAAAATTGCACAGTTCGACAAAAAAAAAGTCACTCAAGCCATTCTTCTGTACGCAGCAGAGGCAGAGAAGTTTGCCGAGAATCCTGAATTCCTGCAAAGACTTCCCGAACGCCAGAAGCCATTGATCAATAGAGGGCTAGCTATGCGCTATCTCCTGATCTCACAGGCCTATCTCAATGAAGGAAACCTACAAAAAGCAAAAGAAGCATTAGCTTTGTATGTGAAGAACGGTGGTGCAAAAGATAAGGTCTTTTGGTACACCCAAGGGGTCACTCTTGAGCAATTAGGTGAGAACCAGGAGGCTTGCGACAGTTTTTTTAGTGCTGCGGCTGAGAATTTTGGAGATTCGGTCGACCGGGCCAAAGAGTTGTATCAAAAATTACACGGAAGCCTGGAAGGATTCGAAGGCCGTTTGGAGGCCAAACAGCGTGAACTTCCTTTTCACCCGACAGAATTCAAACCCACACAAGATTGGCGTGGGAAGACCGTCCTGGCTGAGCTTTTCACAGGTTCGGAGTGCCCTCCCTGTGTCGCTTCGGATATGGGATTCGATGGATTGATCGAAGCGTATAGTCAGGATCAATTGGTGATCCTTGAATATCACCTTCCCATCCCCAGACCCGATCCGATCATGAATGAGGCGACAAGAGCGAGAGCGTATTACTATAGCGTGAACAGCACTCCCACGACCTATATTGACGGTGAGAAAAAGCTCAGTGGGGGAGGGCCCCGCTCAAGAGCGAAGGCAAAATTCGATGAATACTCAACAGAGATCAACTCCCGCATGTATGAGACACCAGAAGTCAAGTTGCAAGTCAGTGCAAAACGTGGCAGTAATGATGTTTTAGTCAGCCTCTCATTCGATAGAGAAATATCAAGCGCAGATTACAATCTTGTCCATATCCAGGAGGAAGTGAAATACGCTGGGAGCAATGGCATTCTCTTCCATAAGAAGGTCGTCCGAGATTTCAAGACTGTCATCCCTCAAGAGATCAAAGGTAAAAGTTTTGTATTCAACATTCTTGATGTAGAAAGGAAAGGGGCACAACGTTTAGCTGATTATGAGAAAGAGATCAATTTTTCTTTTAAGGAGAAACACTTTAAGATCGATAGAAGCCGCTTACAAGTCATATTTTTTGTTCAGGATAGGTCCTCCCACAAGGTCTACAACGCTGCTGTCTGTGATGTGGAATAAAAGTTATTCCATCTGGTATTTTTTTGGATTATACTACTGTCCTATATAGCAGATTCCCTTGAAGCAATTTCAGATGAGCAAAAGTAGAAAGCGAGGATCATGAGCAAGAGAACGAGAAAGCCGGACAACCAAAAAGTGAATTCCAATAACACTTTTGTCATATCAGCTACGACAAAGAACAAAACTTCACCCCTAAACAACCGTGTGTGGCGGTGCACTCTTTTCATCACAGCAGGAAGTGTTTGTGTTTGGCTGTTCCACATTTTGTCCGGCTTCGAACATGCTGTTTCCCTCTGGCTGGCGGCACTTTTAGCACTGGCAACATGGATTTGCGCCATCCGGATGCTCTTGATTGATTCCAAATTCAAGAAATTTTGGATTGTTTGGCTGGGATTAAGCGTGGTCCTTATTTTGATCTCTCCATCTGTAACAGGAGTTTGGATCGGAGCAGGAGCTTTAGCTTTTGTCTTCCTCTTGGTCCGTTTGTACAAACCATACAGACATCTCACCTCTCGTCGCCGTGCAGCTTTGTTTCTGATCGGTTTTGTAGTTTTTTGTCTGTTGACTGTTGTCTGGATTCCAAGAGAGCTAGCTGAGATCAATATTCAAGCGGAAACTCTTCCCCATGCAGAAGATTTCATGCCCTCAAGTTCGCAGCCGTTCAGCTTTATGGATCTTGGCCTGCATCTTGTTCGTTATTCTGTCTGGTCTCTCCGTTTTTTCTGGTTTTTTAGCATTCTCCGCCTCTTCTTGAACATACGCCTCCATTTCATGAAGCTAAAGGCTAAATTGGCAGTGAGCGCAGTGCTGATCGCATTTGTTCCGCTCCTCCTTGTCAATGTGATGGGAATTCTTACAGTATACAGCACTCTCGGTGTGAGCCGCGCCACTCGGGCTGAAGCGATCCTTCAAGATTGGACCCGGCTGGCTGTTCAAGACAAGAATTTTATGCATACGATTTCTGACAGAACTTTCACGTATGTGAGCGATGGTGATGAAGTCCAACAGGAAGAAAGGATTCCACCGTGGTTTTCTGAATTTCTGCAAGCTTTGCAAACGGACACATCCAGATTTAATGAGTGGAGGCTGTCCAATCATGCCAAACTTTTCTGGGTCGGCCCAGACATCTGGCTCGTTCGATTCAGAAATGTTGCGCCACCAGCCATGGATATAAAAGGATGTCTTTTGGACAGCGCCATGATGAACAGGCTTGCCAAAGTTCTTCAGTCGGATGTCAAGCTCTCCTTTTCGAATCCCATCGATATCGGGATCTCGGGGGATGTTTTAATACGCTCCGTCCCCAAGGGCAAGAAACCATCTCAGCAGGAAATTTATGGGAAATATCTGGTCCAGCCCGGGAAGGACAATACTCCTAGAACGACAAAAGAATCGATCTGGAGGAAGACTCTGTATTTTGGGATGACCGATGTGGATGTCGTGTCCTTTGCCGAAGGCAAGTTTGAGGACCAGAAAATTCTGTTGATGACGGAATCCAGCATTTTTAGAGTTGTCCAGGCATTGTTTTCAGAGCAGAATCCTTTAACCCTTTTGGTGATGTCTGTTCTATTGGCGCTTTTTGTCATCCTTCTCATTCTCGAAGCATTTGCGCTCTTCTTCGGGATCAGGATAGCTGGAGGTATCACTTCTGCTGTGAAAGCTCTTCACCGGGGAACAAGACAGATCGCCAAAGGAGATTTTGATATCCAGATAGACATCCCCAATGAGGACGAGTTCGGAGACCTGGCGGTTTCTTTTAATGAGATGGCAGCGGCCGTCAAAAAAGGACAGGAAGAGGCCATCGAACGCGAACGCCTTGAGAGGGAACTGGAAACGGCACGTGAGATCCAGGAAAAACTCTTGCCGCATGAGATGCCAGTCGTATCCGGTTTTGAAATTTCAGGAACCAGCTTACCCAGTGAGCAGGTGGGTGGTGATTATTTCGATTTCCTGGATATCGGTGATGGACAGTTAGGTGTCGCCATTGCCGATGTGTCGGGAAAGGGAATTCCCGCAGCTTTGCTTATGGCCAATCTTCAGGCATCTCTGCACGCTCAAGTTTTCCATCCCGGAAAGGTCGCAGAAGTGGCCTACAGGATAAATAATCTGCTTTATCGGTCCACGGACGCACACATGTTCGTCACCTTTTTTTATGGCATCCTGGACAGGAAAAGATCCATTTTCACCTCGACGAACGCCGGCCACAACCAACCTCTGCTCTTTCGCTCAGATGGGCGGATCGAACGCCTGGGAGAGGGAGGGCTTATTCTGGGATTTCAACCGGATGTCCACTATGACCAGCAGACAGTAACCATTCGACCAAAGGAGGTGCTCGTCCTTTATACTGATGGGATCACAGAGGCCGCTGATCCTTACTCCGAGATGGTCGCCGATGACCTTTTCGGGGTAGAGCGTCTTGTGGACATCATCCAGGCAAATCTCAACAATTCAGCTCGGGAGATCCAGTCCGCAATCCTTGACGCCATCGCCCAGCACACACACAACGCCCCCCAATACGATGACATCACACTTGTCGTCATTAAACGCAACGAATAACTTTAAGGGGAAAGGAAAAAAACATGCGAAAAATCACAGTTTTTCTGATGTTTGTGGTCCTGTTGGTTTCTGCTCCAGCATTCAGCGGGCCCGAAAAGACCAAAAAAGTCATCCCTCTGGGGAAGTACGACTTTTATCATTATTTCACGTATGATGAGCTGACGAGCTATTTACAGGACATGCATAAAGCTTATCCTCATCTGACAGAACTCAACTCCATGTGTAAATCTCAAATGGGCAGGGATGTTTGGATGTTTATCATAAACAATCCCGAAACAGGAGAACCTGCAGAAAAGCCTGGCTTTTTCTTGAATCAGATCCATTCGAGTGAAGTCATCGCCTCCATGTCTTGCAATTATACAATTTGGCATCTGCTCGCTAACTATGGCAAAGATGCTGAGATAACAAA
>WTAW01000132.1 GCA_013139435.1 Candidatus Aminicenantota bacterium
ATAAAAATGCCGAGATGGAAGAATTACTTAATGAGCTGTCCAAGAATAAAGACGAGCTGCAGACCATTATTGACACAAACCCAGGTATCATAATGCTGGCGGATAATGAGGGAATAATTAAGGCATCCAACAGAGCTGTTACCGATTATTTCGGTCTTCTGCCTGATGAGATAATTAACACTGGTTTTGATGAATTTATTGCAAAGATCAAGGGTGATATTGAGGATTTCGATACCTTCCGGAATTACTTGGACGAATGCAAAGAAGCACCTTACTGCAGCGGAGAGTACGATATAGCCGAAATGTACAAAAGAGGAATCCCGGTAAAAAAGCATAAACCTGGTATCCTTTCGCCAACATGTTGTCGTGTCCAGGATAAGGATGGCAATAAAATTGGCCACTTATGGATTTTTTCTGATATTTCATTTATGAAGCAAGCCGATGAACAGGTCCATACAATCGTTAATGCATCACCCATTCCAACAATCATAAGCCACCTTGGAGATGGCAGGATCCTTTATGCGAATGAAGAACTCGCTCACCTGGTCGGATTGACGTCCAAAGAATTAATCGGCATGAGTTCTCCAGATTTTTATTACAACAAAGAGGATAGAAAAACAGTTGTAGAAAGTTTAAAACGGGACGGATATCTACGAAATTTTGAGACCCGTATAAAAAAAGCGGATGGCACGGTTGTATGGATGATATTTTCCCTAGTGGCTACCGAAATGGGAGGCGAAAAGGTCATCCTCGGTTGGTTGTACGACATCAGCGAACGCAAAAAGGCCGAGGAAACCATTGCACTCCGGCTTAAATATGAGGCCGGACTTGCCGCATGCTCGCAAACCTTGCTGGGCGATGATACAAAAAGAGATGTTTTGACAGAAGCTCTGAATCATTTGCTCGAAGCGTCTGGCACAAGCAGAGTTTACATTTTTGAAAACTTCAATGACCCTGAACATGGTCTCTGTTTGAGATTGACTCATGAAGTTTGCACTCCTGGTGTTTCAAGTAATCTAGATAATCCAATTTTTCAACATGGGGTGTACAAAAAAGGATTTATGCGGTGGCAAGAGACGCTCTCCCAAGGTAAACCAATTCTTGGATTTATTGAGTCATTTCCACAGAGCGAAAAAGTTATCCTGGAACCTCAGGGCATACTCTCGATCCTTGTTCTTCCGCTGTGGATTTCTGGACAATGGTATGGTTTCATTGGCTATGATGATGTGGAAATACGACGGGATTGGAACGAAGAAGACATCCGGTTACTCCAAACAGCCGCTGAGATGGTCGGTGTTTATATTGAAGGGAAAAAAATTGACTTGGCGTTGCGAGAGAGTGAAGAACGATTTCGGAGTTATGTAGAAGAGGCAAACGACATCATATATGCTTTGACGCCAGAGGGGATATTCTCTTATGTATCGCCGAACTGGACCGAAATCCTTGGCCATGATGTTACTGAAGTTCAGGGGAAATCTTTTGTCCTTTTTGTGCATCCGGATGATCTAGAAGCTTGTTCGGATTTTTTCCAAAAAGTCATGGTGCACGGACAGAAGCAGAGTGGAATCGAATATCGTGTTAAGCATAAAAATGGGAAATGGAGATGGCATACTTCGAGCGCATCCCCTTTAAAGGATGACAAAGGAAATGTTCTATCTTTTATCGGTGTCGCTCATGACATCACCAAAATGAAAGAAGTGATGGATGATTTGGAGAAAACTAACCAAGATTTAAAAGAAACCCAGGCTCAGCTTGTGCAATCCGAAAAAATGGCTTCTCTGGGCTCTTTGGTCGCAGGTATCGCCCATGAGATTAATACGCCAATAGGTGCTGTAAGCAGTATGTATGATACGTTATCAAGAACCTTGAGGAATTTACAAGGCGTTCTCGAATCAAAATTCCCCACAGAATACGAACAACTACCCGAGCTTAAATCTACATTCAAGATTATTCATGATTCCAATCATGTTATCAAAACGGGCACCGAGCGAGTAACCACTCTGGTCAAAAGACTCAAAAGTTTTGCCCGCCTTGATGAGGCTGAACTGAAAAGTGTGGATATCCATGAAGGGCTGGAAGATACCCTGACGTTGATTCACCACGAAATAAAACACAACATCATCGTGACAAAGAATTTCGGTAAAATTCCTCCTATCTCATGTTATCCCGGCCAGCTAAACCAAGTTTTTCTCAATCTGTTGATCAACAGCAAACATGCTATAAAAGGAAAGGGCACAATCGACCTTACGACCTTCGCCAGAAATAACAAAGTTCATATAGTGATCAATGACAGTGGTATAGGTATCCCAAAGCAGAATTTAACCAAAATATTCGATCCCGGATTTACAACAAAAGGAAGAGGAGTTGGAGCCGGCCTCGGATTGTCAATATGTTATCAGATTATTCAGGATCATAGAGGCGAAATAAAAGCAAAAAGCGAAGTTGGGAAGGGCACTGAATTTACGATTATTTTGCCCATGGATCTTGAAAATATTCTTGAGAATGAAAAAAATCGGGATTAAATCGATGACTTCCCGCGAAAGAGTTTTTGCCTCTCTGAACCATCGATCACCCGACAAAATCCCAATAGACTTTTCAGGACATCGATCCTCAGGGATATCCGCACTGGCCTACCCCAAACTGCGGCAGTATCTCAGACTCCCTCCCAGGCCTATCCGTGTCTATGACCTGGTGCAACAGCTGGC
>WTAW01000257.1 GCA_013139435.1 Candidatus Aminicenantota bacterium
CTGTTGAGCTATGGAGGATCGTCTCTCCTGACAAATTATATTGCTGTTTCACTTGTTTTGAATATTAAGATGCGCCGTTTCGTAAACATCTGATCTGGATTATTCATAAAAGCTGCCGTTTCCATTAATTTAAAAACTCTTAATTATAATCTCGAGATTCTCACATCTATGAGTGGTTGCTTGGTTTATGTGAAAATTGTAATATGAATATTTGATATGGATAAAAAAGGAGAGTTAGAGAAGGCGTTGAGAAACGTCCAGAAGCCCGGCCGCTATGTGGGCGGAGAGTGGAATGCCGTCATCAAGGATCCGGATCGTGTCAAGGCAAAATTCGCTCTTGTTTTTCCCGATCTCTATGAGATCGGAATGTCTCATATCGGCCAGAAAATTCTATATTCTCTTTTAAACAGATCTCCATCTGTCCTTGCCGAGCGCGTTTTTGCTCCGTGGCCTGATTTTGAAAAAGAGCTCCGCCAGAGGGATCTCCCTCTTTTCTCTCTTGAAAACAGAATCCCTCTTGCTGGATTTGATATCCTGGGTTTTTCGCTCCTCTATGAGCTTAACTACTCAAACATCCTGACAATCCTTGAGCTTGGAAAGATCCCCTTCTTGTCTTGCGAGAGGAATATGGAATTTCCACTGGTCATTGCAGGCGGCCCTGCTGCATTCAATCCAGAGCCTGTGGCCGACCTGTTCGACCTGTTTCTCATCGGTGATGGTGAAGAGGCTGTATTCGAGATTTTAGACACCTTCATCACAATGAAGGACCACACGGACAACAAAGAGGACGTGCTCAAGGAATTGATGAAAATCAATGGTGTTTATGTCCCCGTTTTTTACAAAACGTATCATCCTGCTCCTTCTTCGTTATTGGCAGTGAAGCCAAAGAATGGGGCGCCTCCCAGGGTCAAAAAAAGAGTCTTATCTCCTTTTTCTCAAGCGCATTTTCCTGAAGATATCGTTGTCCCGAATATCCAAGTTGTTTTTGATCGTGTATCAGTGGAAGTGGAAAGGGGATGTCCCCAGAGCTGTAGATTTTGTCAGGCAACTCAACTGTATTTTCCGGCCCGTGTGAAGAATCCCACCGAGGTGACGCAAACCGTTCTGAACAGCGTACGATCCACGGGATATGAAGATGCTTCTCTATCAGCTCTGTCTATCGGTGATTATCCATACTTGGATCAAACAGTGCAGACTTTAATGGATGAATTTCAGGAGCAACATATCTCCCTGTCTGTTTCTTCCCTTAGACCGAAGGGGCTATCGGCAGAGTTGGCGGAAAACATACTCAAGGTGAGGAAAACTGGATTTACGATTGTTCCTGAAGCAGGGACGGAGAGATTGCGCAGAGTCATCAACAAGAGTTTAAATGACGAGGACATCTGGGAGGCTGTCCAAAACGCATTTACTCGAGGATGGAGGCTTCTCAAGCTGTATTTTATGGTGGGCCTTCCTTCCGAAAGGGAAGAAGACCTGGATGGTATCGTTGATTTAGTGAAAGAGATCATTCGAATGGGATACAAAATTTTGAAAAAGCCTCCCCAGATAAATCTCAGCATAGCATCGTTCATTCCCAAAGCCCATACGCCGTTCCAATGGGTAAAAATGGAGGACGAGGGCATCCTTATTCAGAAACACACCTATGTGAAATCGCAGCTGAAGAAATATCCCTTTGTCAAGTTTAAGGAGCACAACCTTAAAAGCGCATTGATCGAAGCTGTGTTTTCTCGGGGTGACAGGAGACTGACACCTGTAATCATTCATGCATGGCAAGCGGGCGCGCGCTTTGACAGCTGGAGTGATCTTTTCCAATTTCAGTATTGGGAAGATGCTTTGTTTTCCAATGACATTGACTACCGTCTCTACCTTGGAAGCCTGGGAGAATCCGATGTTCTGCCTTGGGACCATATCGATACAGGTATAAAAAAATCACATCTGATCGAAGAGTTTCATAGGGCGCAGCAGGAAGAATCTTCTCCGAGCTGTCTAGAAAAATCGTGTGCAGAGTGTCAAGGGTGTTCGCTTGTGCCCTTGATGGTGAAAGACTATAAAGAGCAGATCGAGCCTCCTGATAAAAGCTTCCCCATCTTTGGAAAAAAATCAGAGAGTGTTTTCAGATATCAAGCATTCTATAGCAAGATGGACAGAGCGAAATATTTCTCTCATGCAGATGTGAATAACATCATCCAGAGAGGTTTTCGCAGGGCCGGTATCCCTGTTTGTTTTTCCAAAGGATTTCATCCAAAAATGATCGTTTCTTTTCCCCCCGCTCTTCCATTGGGAATGCAGGGAAAAGCCGAAGTGATCGAATTCAGATCGGACTATTATCTTCCTCAGGATGAATTTGCCACACACATCAACGCTTATCTTCCTCCGGGAATCCGATTTTCTCGTTTGGAAAAACTGGACTGGACGGATCCAACTTTGATCGACAGGATCAAATGCATCGTGTACTCTTTGGATCTGAGTGCTGATACGGTTCTCAATATACTGAAAGATTCCCAGGATAACAGGAAGGATACTCCCGACGATATTGCAGAGAATGTCGAGAATCTGATGGACAGATACATCAAAGATAATGGGTATGAGTCAATGGTGCATCTAGCCGTTGACAGGAATGAACGGAAACTCTTGCTGGAAGTGAAATTTGACCCGAAAAAATTGATCCGGCCTAAGGATGTCATCAGCAAAATGTTCGGTATCGCCAATCCCGTCTATGACATGGCGAGAGAGAGAATAATATTCAAAACATGATTTCGAAAGATAAATTGACTTCGTAATGATATTGCAGTATAAACTTTGATAAAATTCGTATTCAGAAGGAGAAGTTCATGATCGATTTCAGTTTGACCGAGGAACAAAAAGCTCTCCAAGAGATGGCGCGGGAATTTGCCCTGAAAGAGATGAAGCCCAATGCTGCTAAGTATGACAAGGGAGATGAATTTTCTGAAGACGTCATGCAAAAGGCGTTCGAAGTGG
>WTAW01000049.1 GCA_013139435.1 Candidatus Aminicenantota bacterium
ATGATATCCCTGAGAAGATTCCCCGGCCCTACAGAGGGAAGCTGGTCCTTGTCGCCCACAAGAACCAGACGCATCGAAGGGGGGACGGCTTTGAGCAGATAGTACATGAGGGGAAGGTCCACCATGGAGAACTCATCGATGATCAGGGAATCACCTTTCAGAGGATGGTTCTCATTCCTTCGAAAATTACCGACCTTGGGAGTGTACTCGAGAGTGCGGTGAATGGTTTTGGCTTCCTTGTGTGTGGCTTCCGAAAGCCTTTTGGCGGCCCTTCCAGTCGGGGCAGAGAGCAACACAGTCCTTCCCCAATGGCGGAAAATATCCACAACCGCTTTGATAATTGTGGTCTTTCCTGTCCCCGGCCCCCCCGTGATCACTAAGATCTTCTTGTAGAAACTTTCCCGGATAGCCAGCCTCTGCGCGTCTGAAAATGTGATACTCATATCCTCTTCGACATCCCGAATGGTTTTGTCCACATCGAATTTTGGAGTCATGAAGGGAAAATGCGCCAACTTGTGAATGGCCAAGGCAACATCATCCTGAGCCTTGTGATAAAATGGAAGATAGAGAGCGTTGTCCGGGTCGAGGGCCTCCACAACAATGAGGTTCTTTTTTTCGAGAGAATCGATAGCATCCGCAACCTGCTGGGATTCGACCTCCAACTCCTTTTTGACCGCCTTAACGACATCTTTTTGGTTGGAGAAGACATGCCCCTGTTCCGTATCCTTTTCGAGGAGATAGGAGATAAACGCCTTGATCCTCTCGGGGGATGTGGGGCTCATGCCCAGCTTCAGAGCGATCTGGTCTGCTGTTTTGAAACCCACACCCCAGATGTCGTGACACGCCTGGTAGGGATTGGTCTTCAGCACATGGTAAGATTTATCCCCGTATTGCCTGTAAATCTTTGTGGCAAGGCTGGTGGTGATGTTATGCTCCTGAAGAAATATGATGAGCTCCCGGATGTCTTCATGTTCGGACCACGATTTTTTAATCTCTTTAAGTTTGGCCGCCCCGATACCCTCCACTTTGAGCATCTTCGCCGGATCTTCAGAGAGGACATCGATGGTATTCTCTCCGAATTGGTTGACGATTCTTTTTGCGAGCACAGGGCCGATACCACTGATCAATCCCGAGGAGAGAAACTTTTCGATTCCCTTTGCAGAGGATGGCATTATGGGTATGTAATTTTCTACCCGGTACTGTTTTCCGAATTTGGGATTGAGCTCCCATTTCCCCTTGATCTTAAGCACCTCACCAGGAGATAGCGGCGGAAAATTCCCGATGATGGTCATCGTCTGCTGGTCTTCCAGGATAAATTTGCAGATGTGATACCCTGTATCCGGACTGTAATACACGACCGATTCGACCGTGCCCTCTATATATTCCATTTTTAATCCTTCGTCGTTAGGATGATCCCATCACCCACACTCGCTTTTAGCCACTCGGAGGCAGAGCCTTCCCGTATAGCGATTTCAAGAAGTCCGAGGGATCCTGTAAGACACAACGCCTCTCCTTCTAAGGCCTCACCGTAGGTTTTATGGAATACGATATCCAAGCCTCTGAGCTCGGGGCTTTCACATCCCGATCCTCTTTCCAATCTCAGTCTTAATAGCTGTCCATCCGATCCTTCCCGTTTTTGTGTGAGCATCTCCGCAGGGATATTCGTGATCAAGTTGCCGAACTTGTCTATGTGTAAAATCGTCCCGAGCAGATTGTCTCCTTCTCCTTCAGGTCTCCGCACATCTAATTTATTATAGGAGACGATCTTGGGGCCGAATTTTTCGCACGGCACTCCTTTAGAAAGCCAAGCAGCTACGGGTGTCATCTTATCCCGCGCTTCAAACGTTCTTGTCGGATGGGGAAGAAAATATGTGTTTTCGGTCACCTCTCTGATCTGAGTGACCGTCTCTTCCTCCAACGCCATACTCAGCACACCATTATCAGGCCCGATGAAAAAATATGTTGCTGTTTCCACACAAAGGATCTTCCGGGAGGATCCCACTCCAGGGTCAACTACGGCTAAAAAGATCGTTTTCTGGGGAAAATACCTGTAGGCCGCGAAGAGAATAAAACTGCCCGAGAGTACATTGAATGAGGGAACGCGGTGGGTTATGTCGATGATACGAGCTTCCGGATTGATCTGAGCGATGACGCCCTTAAGAGATGCTACGAAGAAACCTTCATCACCAAAATCTGTCAATACACCGATGATTGGTCGATCCACTTTCGTCTATCTTATGTTAAACAATTTTGAAGGTCAATAAGTCATCCTAACAAGCAAGTATTTCCACAAGCGTGATGGCGTGAGCTCTTGTTGCGTTATTAAGTGCCCCAATTGTGTGATGGAGAAAACCGTGAGAAGGGCTGGACGGGCATGGTACATCTCCTAATGGGAGATGTGAGGGAAGCCCGGATCCGAGCGAAATTTCCTCGCTGGGGAAACTGAGCGTGTTTTCGATATCATACAATTAGGGCACTCGAATCACTAATCATCACAGTTTTGGAAACGCTTCCTACAGGCAATGACAATTGACGGCTGAGCGAAATCGTGTTAAGTTTTTATCAATGAAGTTCTTAAAAGTCCTCGTCAACTCGCTTTTGAGCGGCCTCTTCTTCAGCGGCCTTGTCGCCTTGCTTATCCTGAACTTAAATGTCGATCTCGCCTTTGATCTCCTGCTCCTTGGACAGTTGACTCTCTTCAACTCTGTCGTCTATGGCTTCATCATGGCCTTCCTAGGTATTTTTCTCTTTTTCATCATCCAATTCTTTTCCGGGATGAATTTTAAAATAAAGCTCATTTCCCCATCGTTTCTGATGATCAATTTCACGCTGATCCTTATCCTCTTCTTATTTGTCTTCTGGGAAAACTTCAAACATTTCCGCACGTTCTTTACGCCAGAGATTGAGAACCTCTTCCGTACTCAATTCATCGTTCTGGTCTTTATTGTTTTCCTGGGAATTCTCTTTTTCTACGGATATCTCTATTATAGAAAAAACTTTGTTTTCTTATTGGTGTACTTCCTCTGTCTCGCCGCAGGTATAACATATGTCGTACACCTCAGGACAACCTTCCCTCCCCCACTCGTCCACGAAAAAGTGGCACGGCTTGAAGCCAAGGAGATCACAAAAAGAATTACCATCATCGGTATGCAAGGGATGATCTTCGACTTTATCATTCCCCTTGTCAATGAAGAGAAACTCCCCAATTTTGCCTGGCTTTTGGAGGAAGGAAGTTGGGGACAGCT
>WTAW01000445.1 GCA_013139435.1 Candidatus Aminicenantota bacterium
AATTCGTCGAAGCCATGGTTCGTGGGGAGGTGTGCGTCTTGGTCGCCCAGGTGGTTTTTGCCGAATTGGCCGCTGGTATAGCCATAAGGCTTAAGCAGCTCGGCCAGGGTGGGCATACTGTCTTGGATTCCCTGGGGAGAGCCCGGCATTCCGATGGTGAGAAGTCCCGTCCGGAACGGGTGCTGGCCCAGGATGAATGCCGCCCGCCCTGCAGTACAACTTTGCTGAGCATACCAATCCGTGAACAGCGCACCCTCGTTTGCGATCCGGTCGATGTTGGGCGTTTCATAACCCATCATGCCCTGATTGTAGGCACTGATGTTCCAGTAGCCGATGTCATCACCCCAGATCACCAGGATGTTGGGTTTGTCCTGGGCTTGTCCTGGGATGGTTGCTCCTGCCAGTAAGACCAGGAAGATAAAAACTGTAAAAATCACTTTTTTCATGAATCTCTCCTTGTGAAATTTTTAATATTGGTGGTTGAATATAGTAATTGAATTAATATATTTTGTAAACATTGTAGAATAATTATATTACTTAAAAGAAAGAGCTGTCTATTGGACTTTAGTACAATATAGAAAAGAGCAGAAAAAATTGAAATATAGGTTAAAATCATTAAGTCTATTTCAGAATCAGCTGAAGAATCGGCTAGCGGATATGCGGTAGATGTTGCCTTTGCTTCTCTTGACTACCTTGGGTTCTTGTGTGAGCTGGATCACCGGAATCCCGCCCAGGGCTTTAGCGTGTCTGTGATGGTGATTTTCGACCGGACCGTCAGAGAGCTTTGCTTCTAGAAGGCACCATGGCTTACCCTCTCTCACGATTAAAAAATCCGTCTCTTTGCCGTCCTTGGTCCTGACGTAAAAAAGCTCGAGCACGCCAAGACCGCCGTCGTTCCACAGTTCGATCAAAGTTTTGAGCTCGACAGCAACATAATTCTCGAATCTTGAGGCAGGCGTTGGGCAGCGCGTCCAGTCGAAAAAATAACACTTTTTTTCCTTCTTAAGAGCCCGGGAAATGTTACGGCTGTAGGGAGAAATCAGAAAGACGACAAAGGTCAACTGTAGGGCAGAGATGGCATTTTTCACGGCCGTATAACTGACATTCAAATCTTCACGAAGAGCGTTGAGAGAGAGTGGAGAACCGATGCGTTCGGGTAGCCGAATGATTAGAGAAGCAATGTTCTCGGTCTCTATGATTCGTGTCAGATCCCTCACATCGTCTCGGATGATCTGATCGACCATGTCCCGCTGCCACCGTCTGAAATATCGATCGCTGGCCCTGATGAAGGGTTCGGGGAATCCGCTGTAGTTTAGTAATTGTTGAAGAAGGTCTTGTTCATATCGCACTCGAGAAATTCGTTGTTCGATGAAATCTTCTGCCGTTTCTTCGCTCTCGGGTACCGGAAGGGGATGACCGGTTGCTTCTGACAAGGATAAGGGGAATAGATGGAAAAGAAAGTAGCGTCCGGTAAGAGCATCTCCAGATTTTCGGAACCAATCCAGGCGGGCACTTCCCGTGACAATGAAACGAGCCGCATTTTCGAATTTATCGAAGTAATCCTTTAGAATGTTTTTCCATTTCGGCATCTTGTGGATCTCATCCAGGCAGGCCCAGACGGATTTTGCCGAGGCCTGGGAGTCGTAGATCTGTGTTTCAAAAAAATAGGGGTCATGAATGAAGCGGTCGCGAACTTCGCGGAGATCCCAATTGAAATAGAGATCGTCAAGATTGTGCCGGTGGAGAAAATTCCTAGCGATGGTTGTCTTTCCGATCTGGCGTGGTCCTGAGATGAAGCGCATCTGCCGGCCGAATTCATCCTGGAAACAGATCTTTGAAAGATGTCTTTTGATCACATGACTATTTTATCTAATGTGAAAAATAAGTCAAGACAATTTTATCTATACCATTAAAAAAGTCAATGTCCTTGCTCCGGATCACTAGGCTGAATAATTCAGGTTAGAACGTTGGAATTGAGCGGAGAGGCTATACAGCCCTAAGCATTTTGAGCATCTCTGCGGGTGAATATGCGGGGACAATTGATTTTTTAAAGTTTCGAATGTTTCGTGTGATGATCGCTTTGGCTTCAACTTGTCTGGCCGCTTCAACAAGAACGCCATCCTCAAAATCTTTGTATTTACCCTCGAGAGCTCTCTCTAAAACCGTCCGGTCCACAGATGCCACATCTAAAATGGACAAAAGAGTATGAATAGCTGATTTGGCCTTCTTTGCACCTATCGTTTTTTTCGCCAGATAATGGATAGTCGTAATCGTGGTTGCACTGACAAATCCGCTTATTTCGTCTGCTTCGACTTTTGAAAACAGCTGAACAGCTGCTTCGGAAAAAGGTTTGCGGTCTAGAATTAGATCGAGAACAACATCTGTATCAAAAAGAACGATCATAAATATTTCTGTTCGATGTGTTTTTTGTAATCCTCAAAATCGATTGTTGCGTCTCGAAGAAGTCCATGCAGGGATTTGACTTTGGGTGTTATGTTGAAAGTTCCCTCTTCTTCACTCTGGCTCAAAAGTGAAAAAAAATCAGCCACCATTCGTGAAACAGATTTCCCTGATCGATTAGCATAAGTTTTGGCACGAGCAATTAACTCTTCATCAATGCGCAATGTCAGCTTTGTCGCCATGATATCCTCGATGTAAATGACGTATAAAATCTAATTATAATATACGTCTATATTCACTAGAAGTCAAGTCTAGCCCCACCTATGAAGGATCATTTTTTTCCGTTTCGAGCGTGATTCTTCACGTTCCTCCTATAATTTCTAAGTTATTTCTTATAGACGAGATTATGTGCGCATTATTCTCGTTTGTTCTTAAAGTGTTGCTTCACAGGCGAGAGCGAAGGAGTTGTTCTAATTGGCGGAAAGATTGATCTTGCGGATACAATTCGATCAGTCGCAGAGTGTATTCCAGGGCATCCTCGAATTTGCCCAAATCTCGATTCATAGTGGCCAGCGCATACAACAGCTCACGGTCGTAGGGATGGAAACTGAGAGCGCTCTTTAGAACGTCAAGAGCGTCTTGGGATTTTTGTCTGGAGTACAGCGCAATTCCATAGACATAGTTGAATCGGGAATTTTCCGGCGCCAATTCTGTGGCCTTTTTCAGGTATTCAAGGGCTTTGTTGTAGGTTTTTTCCCGGACATAAAGGAGGCCGAG
>WTAW01000366.1 GCA_013139435.1 Candidatus Aminicenantota bacterium
CCAGATGTTGCCAAGGCCTATGGCTGAGCCAGATGCAGCAAATACAAAGGCGATCTTGGATCCCCAGCTGCCTCTTTGACTTTGATCAAGGCCACTCATGTCTTTCTCCTCAAGAACGAGTTCCGCCACCTATCGTCTTTTTTCACGTATTTGTATCATAACGGCACATCTAGGTAAAGAAGAAACTCTGCGGATATGGTTCCAGGCTTGATGAGGGTAACATATTCACCTCTCAGGCATAAAAAATCATAGGTAAAAAATGTCGATGCTCATCCTCTTAATGGAGGGAATCCGGATATTTTTTCTCTCCGGCTAAAATGCTGGTTTTAAGCTGATTTTGAGGAGGAGGGAGAGGACAGGTTGCGTATGGCGTGTAAGCACAGGGAGGATTGTAAGCTCTGTTGAAATTCAGGTCCACCTTTCCGTCCGCCATGATATATGCTTCCATGAAGCGGGAGGCCTCATACGTCTCTTTGCCATTTGTGTCGTCCCCGAATATGAAAAAAAGTGTTTTGGGCTTACCGGAGAATGCATCGAGCCGGTAAAATTTACCATCAATCTTGAATGTGACATAACCCGGGGAATTCATTTCTGTGTTTTCACCGATAGCTGTTCCGACTTCCACCTTCTTTGGTTCAGGAAAAGAGTGAAATTCCGCTTCGAGTTTGTATTTTTCTGTTGGGGGATAGAAGTCAAGGCCTGTGTAGTTTTTGAAAGGCAAGTGGTTCAGATCGCGCAGCCTGATCGCATACCGGTCAAACCGTTTGATCACCCACATGCGCAGGTCATTCAATTCGACCACATCCGGTTTCCCTGTATCGTCTCCTTTGAGGGTAGATTTATGGATAATGTGGCCCTCGATCTTGAGTTCGGTGCCTTGCTCTGCGGTCACGGTGACCGTCCCGTTGTCTAAGAGAAAACTCCCTGCAAAGGGAGGGTCCGAGCCCTCGGGAAGTTTGATGGGATTTTTCTCTGAAGTTCCAAACCTGTTCTCTCCCTCTTTCAGCCAAAATAGACCGGCAATATTCAACCAGCTCGTATGGGCTCTCATCTCTTTATCGCGTTTTTCTCTCCATGCTAATTCGTCCTGGATAAAGGCTTGTTCATCTTCTCCGGGGAGAGCTCTCGAGTCAGCCGGGGAGAGCATTCCCAGTATCATCAGACACAGGGCCATACAAAGGGTGGTTTTTAAGTTGGTCTTCATGAGTCACTCTGTTTCGTATTTGAGTTTACTATATATTAGGTAAATAGCTGATTATGTCAACTCGTTTTGGGGATGCTTACTCGTTTTGTTCACAGATAGGAAGTCCTGAAAAAGTGTGATAGAATAGCACTCATAAGATTAGCTTGAGGACCACTATGACGAAGGATTGGAAAGAAAATCTGGCAAGTTTTTTTGAAGGCTACAGGATCATCGAAAGAAGTAAGGTAGAGAGCATTAAAAACTTCGATCAGTTCTGTGAATTTGTGGTCGAACCCGCCTTTGAGAGCTTAGGAGAAGAGCTCGAAAATTACAGGATAAATTCAAAAATAAAAAAAAATAAAGGAAAATCGATCACGTTCCAGATCAATTTTACCAAATCCAGGGTAGATAATTTTCTGTATACCATCGGATTTCCCAAAAACTCCCTAGAGCTCCAACTTAAGTTGTTCATTAAGGGGAGAAAAGACATAAATAGTCCCATGGAGGAAACAGAAAGTCGATTCATGAAAGATGTGCCACCTTCAGAAATCTTAAAACTCAAAAAAGAAGATCTCATCCAGGACGTCATCGAGTACTACCGCAACTTCTGTTTTAAAACTGCCACTCACACAGAATAACTCCTCTCCCACATGAAAAAATCAATTTCGGTCATGGAGGAGAGAACTTTACCCCGAGTTATCCTGGCCATGCACTTTCTGGTGCTGATGACATTTTCTTCCATGGCGGTGTTTAACCTCCTCCCTCTTTTCCTGGAAACGCTCGGGGGATCACCTAGACAGATCGGATTGATTGTAGGGGTTTTTTCCATCGCATCCTTTCTTTCCAGGCCGCTTGCGGCGTGGATGCTGGGTCGTGTGCAACCAAAAAAGGTGTGTATGGCCGGTCTAGGAGTGATGCTTGTTGTGACTTTCCTTTATGTATTTGTGGATAAAATCGGTTGGGTGATATTTGCGCTAAGGATTCTTCATGGCCTTGGATTTTCTGTTTTTGTTTTGGCCGCTATGTTGATCACCATCCTCGCCGTTCCAGAAAAAGCCAGAACCTATGCTATCGGAGTGGTATCCACAGGTTTTTTACTGCCACTCCTCATAGTTCCCTACATCGCTGAGGTAATTTTACAACGGTATGGTTTTTTTTATTTTTTTCTTGTGGCCGCCATTCTCGTGGCTATTCCCCTTGTTGCCGTCTTTTTTATCAAGTGCCCAATGCCTCGTTTGATCCATGAGCCTGATTTTCATGGAAAGGGATTTTTTCACCATTTGGCACAAAAAAGAATGCTCATCATTTTTTCGCTCACATTTATTTTTGAGTTGGGATTGAGCGCAAGCCTTTCTTTTGTCCCCTTGCTCGCTTATGAGGGGTCCTTGATGAGGGCCGGATATTTTTACACATTCCTAGGTTTGACAGCCGTTCTCCTAAGGATCTTTGGAGGCAAACGTTTACCTTTTTGGGGGGATCCCAGGCTTTTGTTTCCTGCCTTTTGTTTTCTCGCGGGAGGCGCAGTCCTTTTATATTTTTCCCAAGATAATTGGCTTCTCGCTCTCTCGGGAATAGTCACTGGCATTGGGACAGGTATCCTCTATCCCCACCTGTCTGCACTCGCTGTGGAGGGCACCCCAACGAACGAAAAGGGAATGGTATTGAGTATGTTTGCCGCATCCGTCGACCTAGGCTTTGCTTTTGGGCCCATTATCTTTGGTGGAATGTCTCATATTTTGGGGATTCGTGTCTCATTCATCCCCTTAGCCGTGATCGTGTTTCTCTCTGCGTTCGTCCTGACCCTTTCGGGAAGATTTGTACTTTCTGACACAAAGAAGTAAAACGTAAAAAGTGAAACGTAAAGCGTAAAAAGAGTAGGTTAGGAAAAATCAGTCAAGGCGGGTAATACCTTCTTTTTTAGCGATCTCGACGGCTTGAAGGTATTCAAGCTTAGATATTCTTCTAGACAGAGGGGAGCCAGGTGGGATATCCCCACACGGATAATACTGGGCCATGATATTGACATAGGTGTTTTTGGATATGTCTTGTGAGAGGAATTGCATCACGTTTTGCGTGCCTGCCAGTCCAGAAGGAAGAACGAGATGCCTGATGAGTAATCCTCTGAGAGCGATCCCTCTGTCATCCAGCACCAGATCCCCCACCTGTCGAAACATCTCCTTTATCGCCTGTTTGGCCACTCGGGGATAATCCCGGGCCTGAGAGTACTCTTCGGCGATCTCCTCTGTGCTGTACTTAAAGTCTGGCATATAAATGTCGAAAATCCCATCCAAAAGTTCAAGCGTCTCCACAGAATCATAACCCCCTGTATTGTACACGAGTGGGACCGATAACCCCAAAGCGATCGCATATGGAAGGGCTGCAAGGATTTGCGGGACATAATGGGTCGGGCTGACAAAGTTGATGTTGTGACAGTTGAGGGACTGCATGGTCACCATCATGCGGCTCAGTTGTTCGATAGAGATCTCTTTGCCTTCATCCAAATGGCTGATGGAATAATTCTGACAGAAAAGACAACCAAGGTTGCAGTGCGTGAGAAATATCGTTCCCGACCCATGAATTCCGACAAGCGGCTGTTCCTCACCAAAATGAGGTGAAGATGAAGAGACCTTAGGCAGGAATCCTGCACGACAGAATCCCTTCTCCCCCTTTTTTCGATTGACCTTACAGTCACGAGGGCATACGGAGCAACTCTCGAGCAGTCTCTGTGCCTTGGCTATTTTATCCTCGAGCAAACCTGCTCTGTGTGTCTTGAGATATGCAGGCATAAAACTTTTTTGCGCCATCATCTCCGAGAATTATACCATAATGTCTGTTGTGTA
>WTAW01000332.1 GCA_013139435.1 Candidatus Aminicenantota bacterium
CGGCAGGGATGCGAGGTATAATTATCTGTATTCAAAAGGCGAGCTGGAAGATTGGGTGGAACGAATAAAGAATTTGGGGAAGAAGAGCGCGAAAGTCTTCGTAATCACAAACAACCACTACCGCGGCCAGGCAATGGCCAACGCCCTCCAGATCAAGAACATGATAACCGGTGACAAACTTGAGGTGCCGAACACGCTTCTCGGAGAATATCCTGTTCTTAAACAGCTCATCGACGATATTAAAAGAGGTCAACTGGATCTCTTCACGGATGACTAAAAAAAGATGTGGTGGGAGAATGAGTTTTTAGAGGTGAAGGGCAACAAGCTCTTCATCGATCAGCGAGATGCAAGTGAAATCGCTGAAGAATACGGCACCCCTCTTTTCCTTTACAGCAAACATCAAATGTGTGCCAATTTCCATCGTCTACAAAACATCTTCAAGAAAGCTGTGCCGGTCGAGACAAGAGTTTACTACGCCATGAAAGCAAACTACCACCCCGAGTTGCTAGCAACGCTCAAGGAGGAAGATGTCTGGATCGATGCCGTATCCCCTGGAGAAGCTCTTCATGCACTCAGAATTGGTTTTCCCGGCGAAAAAATACTCTTTACGGGAACGAGTGTGAGCGATAGGGACATCCAAATTCTTTTTAATTTGGACGGAGTCGTCGTGAACATCGACGCGGAAGAACAGCTTGAAACCATGAGAGAACGCAGGGAAAGACAACATAAAAACAAAAGAGTCGAAGTGTTCATCAGATGGAATCCCGGCATTGGCAGAGGCTTTAGCCCAAAAACGGTCACAGCCGGAGAGAAGACACTCGACGGAACACCCATAAAGTTCGGGATCGAAGAGAACCAGACTATCAGGATATTTCAGAAAGCCGCAGAGTATGGATTCAAACCAGTTGGACTGCACCAACATCTGGGTTCAGGATGGAGAAAGGATGATTTTGATGTCGTAAGATCAGCCGTCGATAAGATGATCCGGAAAGCGGTCGAGCTTAGCCAAGAGGGTTTTGCACTCGAGATTCTCGATTTCGGAGGAGGATTCGGACCACGGTATTCTGAAGATCAAGAACCCTTCCCTATCAAAGAATATGCCGAATATATCGGGAAAAAACTGGACCAGTCTGGATTAACACCCAAGGCCATAGCAATAGAGCCAGGAAAATTCCTTGTCGGAGACGCCGGAGTGTTACTTCTCAGGGTGGAGTACATCAAAAAAAGCTACGGAAATCATTTTGCCTGTGTGAACGGAGGAACATTCAACACAGTGCCCCGTCCTGCTATCTATACTCAGGCTCAGCATCATATCGTCAACTGCGCACGTGTGGAAGCCAAACGCTTGGAAAAGATAACGGTGCCAGGTAACCTGTGCGAAACAGGAGATGTGTTCCGAAAAGAGATATGGATGCCCACTCCTGAAAAAGGGGATATTTTAGCTCTTCTGTGCGCCGGAGCCTACTGCCGGAGCATGGCCTCAAACTTCAATCTCAGGGAGATCCCCAAAGAGGTCGTAATCTAAAACCTGTAGGCCCTCCTTTCCTTAATAGCTTGGGAAACATCCATGATTTTCCCCTTATTGTTTTAAAAAATCATATATTTCTTCGATGTCGGGAAGCTGAGAGATCTCATAGACCTTGAAGAAAACTATTTTCTGATCCTCATCGAGAATGATATTCACCCGTCCAGAGATTCCTTTCTCTTCTAAAAAAATGCCATATTTCTTAGCGACTTCGCCATGGAGCCAGAAGTCAGAAAGGAGCTTTGTTTCCTTGATCCCCAGATCTTTGGCCCAAGCAAGTTTGGAGGGGATTGTGTCCACACTCACACCCAAAGCCACTGTGTTTGATTTATCAAACACGGCCTTATAATCTTCCAGGGACTTCATTTGCTTGGCACAGATCCCCGTCCAAGCCAAGGGATGGAAGGAAAGAAGCACCTTTTTACCCTTGAGCTCGCTCAGTGTGAACTCCTGGTTATGCTGATCCTTCAGAGTAAAGTTGGGAGCTTCATCTCCCACAGCCACTTTTTTTGTTTCATCCATTGTTTCTCTCCTTTTACAACTTAGCGTGAATAATCAAGGTTAAATTCATTCATTCTTACAAATATCTCAATTTTTTATGATTCATGATTTCGTCTGGATAAGTATTTTTAGAGCGTCTTTTCTATCCATCTTCCTCAGTGAAAGAGGAGTTTGGTCTTGATCATAGATCCCAATATTTTCTTCAAAGGTCTTTTTTCCCGTACATTTGTAAATAACGCCAAGAGGAAGCTTATCTTGCTGCAGTGAGGCTTGAAAGGCTTCATTCCTGTCCTCGGGATCGTGGGAATCATCAAGGTAATAGGTGTTTTCCTTGAACCACTGGAATGTGTTCACTTTGTTGAAAGACACACAATGCTGTAGGATGTCTACCAGAGCATACCCCTTGTGAGATATCGCCATTTTGAGTATATCTTTTGTTCTCTCTTCATCTCCGGCAAATGCCCTGGCGACAAAAGGGGCACCCAGCGTAATAGCCAGAGATAGAGGATTGAATGGCTCGAGAAAAACACCCTTGACCTGAACAGGAGTTCTAAACCCGAGCTGACTTGTGGGTGATGCTTGCCCCTTGGTTAAGCCATAAACCATATTGTTGTGCACGATGTTGGTGATGTCTGGATTTCTCCGGATGGCATGAAGAAAATGGTTGCCTCCCTCACCATACATGTCTCCATCACCACTCTCTGCGATAACAGTCAGTTCAGGATTCACAACCTTGATAGCTGTTGCCGGAGGGAGAGTCCTGCCGTGAAGGCCATTAAAGAAGTGGGTTTTGAAGTAATGAGGGATCTTTGCGGCCTGTCCGATGCCAGTCACAACGACAAGCTCCTCTGGTGGAATTTCAAGTTCAGCCAACGCACCCTTAAGGGAGCGAAGGATGCTGAAGTTCCCACATCCCGGACACCACGCGATATCGATATCACACATATCATATATTTTTGGATCCATGGCGCTATTTTCTCCTCTCTGAATTATTCACCTAACTCAGTTTATCCTTGAGACCCTTGACAATCTCTTCGACAGTGAAGGCCAGGCCGTTGTACTTTAAAAGATTCCCTCCCACAGAGTGATCTGTGTATAACTTGATAATCTTCCCGAATTGGGAAGTTGCGTTGTTTTCGACGATGATTGTTTGTTTAGCTCTATCGAAATACTCCTGTGATCCGGGGTAAAGAGGATAGACCTGCTTAAAATGGAGAAAAGCGATGTCCTCGCGGTTTAATTCCTTGAGTGCCTCTTTGATCGCATGATATGTCGATCCCCAGCCGATAAGAAGAATTTCATAATCTTCGCTACCGACTAACTCTGGAGGGATGATCTCTGACTTCAGCAGTTCCATTTTTTTCAATCTCTTGTCCACCATTTGTGTCCGCAAGTCTAAGTCCTCCGTGATGTGAGAATCTTCATCGTGTTCATCACTGTCTACGCCTACGAGCCCATCTCCAAAACCAGGAATTCCACGAGGCGAGATCCCGTCTTCTGTAAGTGCGTATCTTTTGTAGCCCTTATCGGTCTTCACGATGTGTTTTTCTATATCTATCCCCTCAAGGTTAAAAGGACGAATGTTGGTAAAAGTATCCATAAAATATTGATCGGTGAGGATGAATGCGGGAATTTGATATTTATCGGCAAGTTCAAAGGCCTTTTTTGTCAGATCAAACGCATCCTCAAGAGAACCGGGAGCAAAGATGACTCTCGGAAATTCTCCATGCCCGGCATACAGGGCCAGTTCGAGATCGGCCTGCTCTGTCCGTGTGGGAAGGCCAGTTGCCGGTCCTGGCCTCTGGGCGAGATGGATGACAACCGGCATCTCGATCATTCCCGACAGGCTCACGCCTTCAGTCATCAAAGCAAACCCACCTCCGGAAGTGGTCACCATAGTCCTCGCACCCGCATATGAGCCTCCCAGGGCCATGTTTATGGCCGCAATCTCATCCTCGGCCTGCTCGACAACAACACCAAAATCTTCCATGTGCTGAGAGAGGAAGACCATAACTCCCGTGGAGGGAGACATAGGATAGGAGCTAAGAAAGTCACAGCCCCCCGCGAGTGCCCCCATCCCTACAGCTTCGGCTCCGTTAAGGAGCACTTCATTTTTGGCTAAGGGATTTTTAAGCGTGTACCTTGCCTTTCCAGAATCACGGAGTTCCTTTCCCCTTTGACAACCAAGTTTTATGGCCTCAATATTCTTTCGGACAATTTCTTCGTCTTTTTTAACAAAAAACTCCGATATGAAATCGGAGACCATTTTCATGTCTACGTCCAGCATGCCAAGAACCACTCCGGCTGCGATGATATTTATGAATAATCTCCCGCCAATGTTTTCGGCGATCTCAGCAAAGGGGACATCGATAAAATCGGTCACTTCAGCTGGACAGTCCAAACAGATATTTTTTCTATCGCCGATGACAGTTGTTTCCGGTGAGATCCGCGCCTTTAAGTGATCGAGTGCATCTGGGTGGAAAGGAAGAAGGATATCTATCCGATCCACAGGCGCAGAAACTCTCTCTGAGGATATTCGGATCTCTGTGGAGTTGATTCCTCCCCGGATCCGGGACATGTACTCCTTTGTGGCAAACACGTGAAAACCCGCCTGGCGCAGAAGGCGGACAAGGATGTGTTCGACAGTCTGGACACCCTGTCCCGCTGCACCACAAAGTACGATTGCAACATCTTTTTTATTCACGGAACTCTCCATTTTTGACTATTCATATCATTTTACTATTATTCCACCCTCTCTGCTTGAATTCAAGGAATTCGTGATTCGCAATCCAGCAAAAACACCGGATGCATGGAGAAAAAATGGCGGTTCAGTTTTTGATTTCGATACCGCCAAGAATAGCTGTTGCTTTGATAAAAAGAGTCGCTTCGATCTGATCCGGAGACTCGGCTCTATGCTTGTCCTCTACTCCGCCCAGTATGGCATGGCTGTCCACAACGACTTTCCAGTTCCGGGGCACTCGGACATCAATACCGCCAAACATAGCTGTTAAATCGACAGTGGCTTGATTCCCAGCTAATTTGGCGTGATAAAAATCGAGTTCGATCCCCCCAAATAGAGCTGTAGCCTTACCCCCGCGGAATTCCTTCGACTCCAATCGTCGGTTGATCCCTGCAAAAATGACAAACGCATCCAGATCATCCTCCTTGATCTCAGGGATCTTTCCTGCGTAGCCCTTGAAGCGAGGTTTCAAAAGGATCCATAATCCTACGCCTATAATCAGAACTGGCCAGAAGATCTCCCAGAAACTGACTCCGAGAACGCCCCACTTGATCAGCATGAAGACACTGCCGATGACGATGAGAATAAGTCCTGTCCCCACTTGACGAAAATTATGGACCACAATATGCCATAAACCGATGACGATGAGGATCAAAGGCCAATAATCCGATATCAGATCGCCCACATCGACCTTGCCGAGATTCCCCAGCAAAAATAGAGTGCCGATCACAATAATAAGAAGCCCAGCAAAGATACGGCCCTGATAATCTCTTGCCATTTTTCTCCCTCCTCATATAACCAGAATTACAATAACAAATACTTCTACATTTATACGCAGCATCTTCATTTAAGTCAATAATTCAGACTAGAAAGGCTTCAAGAAGATGCAGTTAAAGACTTTGGGTCGCCCTGTCCTGTCGCTGCGGACTTCTCCCCGCAAATAACAGGTAGGCGGAGAGTCAAAGGTCAAGCATTTCGTCTCCCCCACACCCTCCAGGAGTCCTGTCTCATCCTCAAACAGGAAAAAGTATT
>WTAW01000114.1 GCA_013139435.1 Candidatus Aminicenantota bacterium
ACACAGGAACTTCCTTCTTTGATGCGGATATGATTCCCCATCCGGAGGGGAGACGGGGCTGGCCTACTTCATTGCTCACTGTAACAACGGTCGGCATAGGAACGGCGAACACCTGATAGCCATCCAGAGTTACACATTT
The DNA here is from genome assembly GCA_013139435.1 of Candidatus Aminicenantota bacterium. Taxonomy (GTDB): domain Bacteria; phylum Acidobacteriota; class Aminicenantia; order Aminicenantales; family Aminicenantaceae; genus WTAW01. The sequence goes on from WTAW01000114.1 coordinate 140, forward strand.
CACTTTTAGATCGCTTTGATCGTTATCCGCGAGTTCAATATCCTCAGCCAATGTGACAAGCGGCAGGTCGAGTTTCTCCGCGATTATCGATCCGACCAAACCCTCATCCCAGTCCGCTGCCTGTCTTCCGCACAAGATCAGGTCAAAATCCCCGATTTTCTTTATTGCCTGGGTCAGGATATGGGCTGTGCCAAAACTATCTGATCCGGCAAAGGCCTCATCTGAAAGGACAATCCCTTCATCGGCTCCCATGGCTAATGCGTGCTTGACGATCTTAGGGGAGGCTTCCTCATCAACGCTCAGGACTGTGATTTTGCCTCCGTTTTTCTCCTTGAGGCGGATGGCCAGCTCTACAGTCTGCTCGTCATAGGGGCTGATAACAGGCGGGATTCCCTCGGGCGGAATCACCCGCATGGCTTCTGAGTCCAGATCAAACTTGGCAGGCGGTATCTCCGGATCCGGGATTTTCTTGACGCACACAACGATATTCATCTTCTTTGCTTTTCTCTCTCCATCAAATATATAAGAATTCCATCAATAATATACAGATATTGAATACTGTATTCTATCCATACTGATAGCAGATGCCAAAACCGGCTCTGGGCAGAGTCCATTCGATGGCATCCTTGTCACAGACGATGCGGCAGCTCCCGCACTCCAGGCATCCTTCGTAGGCAAAGGTGATGTTGTCGCTCTCTCCGAGCTTGAAACAATCGGCCGGGCAGACATACAGACAGGAATGCACGTCGCAGTTTTTACAAGCTTCCTCTTTAAGCTGAATATGGACGTCTTTATCGATGTCGAATTTGTTGACAGCCAGTTTGTCTTCGATCTTCATGGTGCTCATATAGACCTTTTAATCTGCCACAGGTCTTGGATGATTTGCAAGAAGGAGATTCTTCCGTCCATGGCTTGCTTGAGAAGTTTCATGGTTTTTTCCCGGGGTTTTCCATCATTGGTGAAGATTTTCTCGGCCATGTCGCAGACAAATTCCGGATACTTCTCGTACAGGCGGGGATTTTCCAGGAAATGGGGAGCTTTTTTGAAGGTTTCGAGGTCTTTGAGGACAAAACTCTGCTCCAGCCGTGTCTGATACCTGGAAAGAGTCGTTTTTGAAAAGTCTCCTGTTTTCTTGGCCTCGATAATTGTTTCAGCGGCAGCCGCACCGGAAGCGATGGCAAAATTAGCTCCTTCGAGAGCTAGTCCTGTGGCCAGGGTCATGGCCGCCGCATCTCCGGCCACCAGAATGCCGTCGCCGTAGAGTGTGGGCATCATCGCTTTGCCGGAGACCGGTATCAGATGGGCCGAGTACTCCACCATCTTGCCATCCTTGAGAAAGGAGGCCACCTCGGGGTGCTGTTTGTACTCTTCGAGCAGATCATTGGCTTTGACGTTTTTCTCTGCCAGGGCATTGAGTTGGACAACCACACCGATCGATAGGCTGTCTTCATTGGTATAGATAAAGGCGCCGCCGGGTATGCCTTTGGTGAAGGTTCCAAGAGATTCCCAGGCAATGCCTTCTTTTCCGTTCAGGTTGAAGCGTTGTTCGATCACTTCCCGGGGGAGCTGGATGACTTCTTTGACGCCCTGTTTCATATCCTTTGGCGAGAGATCGCCCCGGAGGCCTGCCTTTTCGGCCAGAATGGAGTTTGCGCCATCGCAGACAACGACCACATCTGCGGGGAGATCATCTCCGCCAGCCTTTATGCCGGAGACTTTGCTTCCTTCCCAGAGGAGGTCGTCGCCCTGGAGTCCTGAGGCCACGATGGCTCCGGCCTGCTCTGCCTTGGAGGCCAGCCAGCGGTCGAACTTGGCCCGCAATACAGAAAAGCCATTGTACGGAGGCTCATCAAACTTTTTTGTAGTGAAATCAACAGACAGAGCAGAATCTTCAGTGAGGAATGAGAATTTCCGGTGTTTGATGTAGCGTTCGACAGGTGCCTCTTCCCAGAAATTGGGAAAGAGCTCATGAAGGAAAGGTCCGTAGTAGGCGCCGCCCCACATGTTTTTGGCGCCGGGGAATTTGCCTCTTTCGACAACCAGAGTGTTGAGTCCTGCTTTGGCCAAGGTGTAGCCACAGGCAGAACCGGCCGGTCCGGCCCCGACGACTATGGCATCAAACTTCTCTTCCAACTCTTCTATCCTTCCTTCTCATCTTTATAAACGTTACCTGAATGCGGTAATTCCCAGTAGCTGTTGACCGATGGTCAGCTGATGCATCTGGGCTGTTCCGCCGAGGATGGTTGCTGTGATGGCATCCTGGTAGTGGTGGCCGACCGGATAATCGTCGATGGTTCCGAATGATCCGTGGATCTTTACCGCCTGAGTGGCTACCCAGAGGGCTGTCTCTGTGGCGAAATATTTGGCGTAGGACATCTCCTTGATGTGGCGTTCGCCGCGGGTTTTCATATCGGCAACGCGGTAGGTGAGCCATCGGGAGGCTTCGATCCTGGTGGCCATGTCGGCGATTATCTCCTGTATCAGTTGGTGACCGCCGATCGGCTTTCCGAACTGCACCCTTTCCTGAGCGTACTTCATGCTGGATTCAAGACAGCTTTGGGCCAATCCTACAGCACCGGCAGCCAGAAACAGCCTGGCTGTGTCAATGCCTCTCAGAGCATCCCGCAATGCTCTCCCCGTCTCGCCAATCTGACTATCGAGGGGAAGTTCCATATCCGTGAATCTGATGGTGCCTTCGCTACCGGCGCGCCAGCTAATCTTCCCTTTCTGGGGAGTGCTGGAAAAGCCGGGAGTATCCTTCTCACAGATAAAAGTAGCCAGGCCTTTCAAGCCCTTGCTCTTATCTTTTTGGGCGATAAAGAGGATGATATCCGCGAATTCACCGTTGGTGATAAAGATCTTGGTCCCGTTGATGATCCATTTATCACCGTCCTTTACAGCTGTTGTCTCGATCATGGAGGAATCGCTTCCGGCATTCGGTTCTACCACTGCGCCGGACATGACTTTTTCACCCTGACAGACCGCGGGGAGATATTTCTGCTTTTGCTCGTCAGTGCCGGCATCCAGGAGGTTTGTGGCCGGTTGGATGGGGCCGCTTATGGAGGCCTGGGTGACGGCCAGGCTTGCTGTGCACAATGATTCCCAGATGATGGCTGATGTCACATAGTCGAGACCGAGCCCGCCGTACTCTTCGGGCATGTGCGGTGCCAACAGCCCCTGGGCCGCCAGTTTTTTTATGAGTCCGGTATCGAATTTCTCTTCACGCAGGCTTTCCTTTACTATTGGAGCAATTTCCTGATCGGCAAACTTGCGGGCCATATCTTTGAACATGAGTTGTTGTTCACTGAGTTCAAAGTTCATTGTTTAGCCTCCCTCTTTTTCTTTGTCCCATTTTCTGACCTTTTTTATTCCTTTTTCTCCACTAGTTCCACCAAGACACCGTGGGTTTTTTTGGGGTGGAGGAAGGCGCTGGGACCCTCGATGCCGTCCATCACATCGATCAGAATTTCCATGCCGGCTGCTTTCAACGATTCAAGTGACTTATGGATATCATCCACGTCGTAGCAGATGTGGTGGAATCCCTCGCCGCGCTTTTCCAGGAATTTGGACATGACACCCACATCACCTATGGGCTGGAGAAGCTCTATGTGAACCTCACCCACTTTGATCATACTTGCCTTGACTAGTCCGTTTGCCGCCACGATCGGTTCAGACGAATCCAAACCGAAAACTTTCTTGTAATACTCCCTGCTCTCTTCAAGGTTTTCGACCGCCAATCCCAAGTGGCTGATTTTTTTTATCATTTCACGTTCTCCTTCAAGGTCTGATCTCTCTCATATTGATAGATCTGCAGCTTTTACAGTGTCAATTCTGTGGTCATTGTTTTCTGATCGTGGATCTTTAAAATCGTTACGGTCCGTTCGGGGAACGGACCCTACATGTGTTTTCGAATACATTGCTTGCTTTTCATCCAAAGTGTCATTAATGTATCTCAGCGGAGACAACTAATGTATCTAAATGAGGACAAGATATCAATTAAAACTCGAAATTGGTTTGAAAATTTGACATAATTCTTTTTGCCTTATTGCTTTTTTGCATTGCGGTCTCTGTTTTTCTCAAACAGATCGAGCTGACAATCGCGGCCAACTGTCTCGTAGTGAGCACAGCTTGTGCACTTTGCCTTATCATTTTCTGGCCTGTAGGCTGCGATTTTTGCGCCAGAGTCTTTCTTAAGAAAAAAAGGCGAACGTTGTTTCTGTATAAAGGAGACG
>WTAW01000396.1 GCA_013139435.1 Candidatus Aminicenantota bacterium
CCGAACAGCGGGTATCCAATCCCAGCCTACGGAGCTCTGCATGGTGACATTCTTTCCGATATCCCCGGTCGGTCCCCCATTCAGGCCAAAGGAGCCAAAAGCCTTGAGTTGTGGCTCTGCAGGCAGACCGGGATAATCAAGCGGATAAATTTTTATGGCCAGAGTATTGACGTCTTCAACTTGTGAGGGCTCAGTGATGTCGAATGTCCAGCGTCCGAACATCCCGACGATCTTTTTAGAATCAGCGATCAAGTGACCATTCAGCCAGACATCTGCGCGGTAGTTTATGCCCTCGATGTTCAACCAGATCACCTTTCCTGCGTAAACTTCAGGCAAACTAAACTGCGTCCAAAACCAATAGGGGTCGGCCCAGGGATTATGGCCATCGGGCAAATGGCTAAACTTAGTCAAATCGTACGCGCGATTGAACTCATCCGAAGCATCAGGGATCTTCATGTTATTCAAGCCCACATATGGATCGGGATACACTCCATTCTGCACCAAGGCCGTTAAAACAGTTGTGGGAAGACATGTTTTGTAAAAACCGGAAGGTTTGAACCGACCGGAAGAAATGATCCGACCGTCCTCTTTGATAAGAAAAGCGGATCTCATATGCCAGTTTTCTCTGAGGAAAACCGCCTTGTCGCCCGCATAGGCAAGCGTAAGATTTCCCAGCACGCTAACCACAACAAGCGCTATTACAATCCGAGTTCTGCACATCGTGTCCCTATGTTACTAAAGCATATCACTCATGTGAAGAAGGCTTAGGAAAATGGATTCAGAGATACTTGCCCAAATAGTTTTGAATTTGACATATAATATAAAGGATGTGGTACATTACAGCAGGATAAAGACATGCCAGTAAAGGTCAAGATCCTCTCACACAATAAAACAACAACTGCGGAAAAAGGGACTCTTCTGGCTGATATTATCAGCACAGCGGGCATAAACCTCAGCCTTTATTGTAACGGGAGAGGACTCTGCGGGAAATGCTTTGTCGAGATCGTGAAAGGCGATCCTCCCGCCTGTGATGCACAGGAGAAAGCGCTTCTCGAACAGAGACATCTGGGAAAAAACTTCAGGTTAGCCTGTAAGCACAGGATCACAGGGGATGTGGCAATAAACATCCCGGCCACATCCATCCTCCAGAAAACCCCAGTGCTGGAAACGGGGCTACGCTTAGATCTGGAGGTGAATCCCTCGGTTAAAAAATACGCTCTGGTACTCCAGAAACCCGATCTCCAACATCCGTATTCATCTTTGGAGCTTTTCGAAAGATCTCTCAGAAAGAAGGGCCTGTATATCTCCCTTGAGGTTTTAAAAAAGATACCAAAAACTCTGGAGAGAGGCACCGGCAAGATCACTGCGGTGATCTTCAAGGATTTTGAGATAATTTCTGTTGAAACCGGAGATACAACAGGGGATAACTATGGCCTGGCTGTAGATATCGGCACGTCCACACTGGTGGTGGAGTTAGTCGACCTGAACACAGGGAAAAGTATCGACACGCAGACAGCCAACAACAGCCAGATGAAATACGGCGCGGATATCGTGTCCCGGATTTCCTTTACTTATATGGATCCCAAAAATCTGGGAAAGCTGCAAGAGGCGATTGTCGGCGATTTGTCTCGAATGACAAAACAACTTCTCTCCAAAAACAACATCAAGCCGACTCATGTGTACGAGATCGTATTTGCCGGGAACGCACCCATGAATCATTTCCTCCTCGGGATCCCAGTGAACAGTCTGGCGCTGGCACCTTTCCATGCCGCCTTCCAGTCCTTGCCGGAACTATCAGCACAGCAGGTCGGATTCAGGATAAACTCAAGCGGAAAAGCCTATGTTGCCCCGAACATTAAAAGTTTTGTGGGTGGCGATATCTCCGCGGGCCTCCTGGCCGCAGACATGACAGCGAGGAAGGGAAATATCCTCTTCATCGACCTGGGCACTAACGGAGAGATCGTGCTGAAAAAGGAGAAAAGAATCGCCACCACATCCACGGCCGCCGGGCCTGCTTTCGAAGGCATGAATATCAGCTCAGGAATGCTCGCCTTCCCAGGAGCCATCTATAAGGCCGAGAGGAAAAAAAGGCTGACCCTCCACACCATCGGGAAAAAGCCTCCCGAAGGGATCTGCGGGACAGGACTCATCGACCTGATGGCCATCTTTTTGAATCAGGGGAAAATCTCTTTTAAAGGTGTCATCACAGGCAAGAATAAAGAAATTCCGATCACAACAAACATCTCTCTCACTCAGAAGGATGTGCGTGAGATCCAGCTGGCGGTCGCTGCCATAAAAAGCGGAATACAAATGATGCTCAAAATACACAAGCTCAAGAAAGACGATCTCGATGGCATCTTTATTGCCGGCGCTTTTGGGAATTATTTGAACATCCAAAACGCCATGACTCTGGGGCTTTTGCCTTCGATCGACCCAAAAAAAATCTTTTTTATCGGGAATTCATCGTTAGCGGGAGCCAAGGCCCTGCTCCTCTCTGAACATGCGAAACAAAAGACAGAGGCTTTGGTGCGCAAAATTCGATATGTCTCATTGGCCACAAATCCAATGTTCCAGGATTACTTCATCGCAGCCCTGGATTTCGGATGGAGAGGCGATTCCCAATGAAAATCGCGATCACAGGAAAAGGCGGGACAGGGAAAACCACGGTAGCCGGAATTCTGGCTCACTGTTTTAAGGGCAGTGGTTATGACGTTGTGGACATGGAAGCCGGGATCGAACACCTGGGCCGAGCAACGGCGCAGTCGATCGACAGAATGCTCATCGTAGTGGAGCCCGGTTTGCGAAGCATCCAAACGGCCCACACCATCCTTAAAATGGGAAAAGACATCGGAGTCCCCTCTTTTGGAATATTGGCAGTACTCTCAAGACTGAATTTCAAAGAATCTATAAAGCCCTTTTGTCATAGGAAGACAAATCAGCGAGGAACTTTACCACTGAACATCGAATAGGTGTAAAAGGCATAATAATCCGGGCGGTTCAGGATAAAATCGGGTGATTCTGGTCGACAGAGACGCTGGAATTCCTTCCAGTCATCCTCTTGCACTTCAGATCGTTTCTTCCCCCACAGCATATCGAGGAGTGATACCAAAGCAATATGGATGTCTTCACTGAGAGGGGCATACACATCTTTGACAAAAGTATGCACAGTGATGTCTTCAAGGCCTGCCTCGCGAAACCATCCCAGCGCACATAGGAAGTTTTGCTCAGGTCTTTTTCCCTCGAGTAGAGGAGTATGTGACAAGCACGTTGCATTCAGCCGAGCTTCCAACAGTGGATATCCTGGAAGTAACTGTTGAGAAGAATAGCCCAGTATGGCCACGCGACCGCCGGGCTTGACCACTCGGGCTAATTCCCTTAACAAAAGCACTGGTTTCTCTGCTGTGGGACACCCAACACAGTCAGCGCTCCACACCCAATCGAAGCTATCATTCTCGAAAGGAAGGTTGGTTACATTGCCTTCCTTAAAGGAGATGCGTTTCGATAGTTCCGACGCTTTAACAATTCCTTTAGCATATTGAAGGTACTCATCGGATATATCGAGTCCAGTAACATGCCCAGATGGCCCCACTTCTTCTGCCAAGACCAAGACCTGGAGTCCAATTCCACATCCCGCATCCATTCCCCTGCTCCCCTGAGGGAGCTGTAGTACCCGGATAGCCCTAAGGAGGAGAGACTCCCTCAAGGGATTAAACTCTATCAGTTGCCTAATGTAGGTATTTGTATCAGTCATTG
>WTAW01000279.1 GCA_013139435.1 Candidatus Aminicenantota bacterium
GGCGTCGTCTTCTCTGTCCTTTAAAATGACCAGTCCTTGTGTGTCAGGGTTCCTCATACAATATTCTTTGATCTCCTCAAGAGCCATCACCATAAAAGCAGTTGACAGTGCATCGCTAGTTGCTCCATCGGATGTTGAAGCCCAAGCAGCGAGCCTGTCCTCAATCGGCTTTCCCGTACGGGGATTGATGATATGATGGCCTTTCTGTAATACAGAACCGCTCAAGGCTCTGTGTTTCAAATATACGTGAGACAATATCTGCCTTGTTTGAGCTGGGTGGCTCAATGTGACTGGCCATCCCTTTTCCCCTGGTGGTTCAGCGAGCGCGAGAACCGAGCTTTTTCCGCCGTGAATAAGCGCAGATTCAATGTCCCACTCTCTGAATAGCCTGGCCATCTGATCGATGGCATAACCCTTGCCGAATCCTCCAAGATCAACGTGAATGGAATCGGACAACAGCTTGACCTCGGAATTGGCTTCATCCAACTGCAGCAGGTGCATGCCGGTATTTTTTCCAGCTGTGATATCAAATGCTCCATCTGTCTTACTTGTTAATTGAGCACATAGCTTCAAGCACTCAAACGTTTCCAATCCGATTTGTGTGGACTGGTTTGCTTTAAGATTATTGATGCGAGAGATGTCGCTGTTTTCGATAAATCGACTTAATTCTTGTTCAAGCCGGTCAAGCTCACGAAAGGCTTCCCAAGCGGCCTGTCCTGCATATCCCGCATCGTCATGAATGGCAAAAATCTCAAAAACAGTCGCCATGCTGTTGTGAGAAAACCTGTAAGCATTGTGCGGGAGTTTCCCCTGAAATTGGATCATGGGAATTTCCTTCGAAGGTTTGGTCATCTTATATAAACCAGATTATTCCTCATCCAAGTTTGAGTATCTTTGTATGTACAGATCCATGAGTTCTTTTGTGACATAACCGCGAATTTCAACCTGTGGACGTAATTCAGTGGTGGATCTGAAAAGAGGTAAATATAAGCTCCTTTCGCCTGGAGGGGGCCACTCATACAGTTTTTTTAGCAATTCGGATTCTACGCTGGGGAAAGCGATAATGACCTGTGCTGCTGGTTGACTGAAATTGACTCTGTTCCACCACCCGACGTTGGGAAAGAAGCGCAAATACCAGGGAAGGGGCCAATAATCATCTTCCGGACAAATGACTTCGATGACCATGTTTTTTCCATCAGGGTGAATTGTGGCGATCTCTTCAATTCTTTCAGCAATAACGAAAATATCTCTGCTCGTGTGAGCGTATATATACGGATTTGAAGGGTCGGCTTCGTACTTGAAATTCGAAAGATAAGATTGTTTCAGAAGGTTACTCACGCCCAGGACAAGGAATAGAAAAATAAAAATTCGCAGAATAGTGTTCATTTTTATCGTCAAGAGCGATGTTGCGCCGATAGCCGCTAATAATATCATCCCATGATAGAATCCCAACATGCTCCAGGGAGTTTTGTACGGTATTATCGAATAGATTAATGCCAAAATCACCGTATAAATTGCGATAAATCTGAACAAACTCTGATCAACCTGGGGATGCTGTTTTCGTCTTAATGCAGCGGCTAAACCAATCCCGGACAAAATTACGATGAGTAATTCGTTCCAGAAGGGACGCGCGGCGTGTTTCGAGCCGATAAGTAGTTTGAAATAATAGAACCAGGGGTGTATGTGCCAGCTGTTTTGGCCGGCTCTTTGGAGATAGTTTTTATAGGCAAAAAAGGAGTCGAGAACTCCTCTAGGGTGCGTGAGAAACGAAGAATAAAACATGGCTGAGATAACAAATGCAGTGGTCGTGAAAATCAGAATATGCCAGGGGTTTATTTTGAAACCAAAATGAAAAGGTTTACCCTTTTGTCGGTTTTGTAGAATCCCAGTGAGAAATAGGGCCAGAAGCATGGCTCCAAAGGCAATGATGCTGGTTTCTTTGGTGGCGTGCATCAATCCGAGGAATACACCGGCAGAGACTGCCCATAAGTAATTCTTGCTCTTCACATACCGATATCCCGAAACGATTGCGCCAAAACTGAAAGAAACAAGGAGCATTTCCTGGATATAATATCGACTGTAAAAAACCATGGCCGGTGAGATGGCTAAAAACAAGCTTGCAAAGAACACGACAGGCCGGCTCAAACCATTTTTCAACAGGAACAATCCAAGAAAAAGAAACATACCGAAGAATACAGGCACGATCCGTAATGTCCTTTCATCGATCTCTGCTAGTTTTTTAGGGGAGACGGTCAGGGAAGGAATCAAAGTGAAATAATTTAGAGCTGGACCATGGTATTCGTGGGGATCATACCGATATTTGTTTTCCTCGAGCAGAGCGCCAAACTTAATAGCATGAACGGCCTCATCTGTGTGCATGGGGCGCTGTGCCAATCTTGGCAAGCGCAGTGCAAAACCTATTATGATTACAACCAAACACAGGATAAAAAAATTACCCTGTATCTTTTTTAACAGGTCGACCGTAAACCTCCGTTTCGATCCAGTGATTTAAATCATTACTACTGTTTCCATTGCTGTACAGGCGGACATAACGCGCCTGAATGCCTTTGGCATCGATAAGCTTCCCTTCTGCTGTTTCGACATAATGGAGCTCGTCGCCAACCCCTAAACCGGAGGAGTTATCATGGTCATTGTTGAACAATACCTTCACATTCGTGAGAAAATCAGGATCATCTGCGGCCTGTACTACAACGTCAAAATAGACACGAGCCTGTTTATGATAGTGCCACATGACGATCGCATAGATCTCGTGTCTTGTTTCCAAATCAATGGTGATATGTTGCTCGAAGGGGCCCAATTCGACGAAGCTGCCATCCATTCCCTCTTTATCACCATCGGTGATCATAACGATCTCTCCAATGATGGGTTCCTCATCCGTGCTCGCCACAGGTTTCGCGAGGGCGATATTTTTTGTGCCCACAGGAGCCATAAAAGGAGGGCGAGGCTTGCCCAATGGCTTTTCAAGCTTTGCCACTCCGATATTCTGTGGCGTGCCGATGAACATGGGTTTGGGTAATTCTATTTCTAGCGGCACGAGTTTTTCCGATGAAGATTGACTAGTCTGTGGGCCTGCAAAAACTAAGGCCGCTGCAAAAATGGCTGAGGCGATAAAAATCATCCATGTGAAAGGTTTTATCTTTAACATTTTTTCCTCTCTCAACTTTCATATTCCGAATTTATCATATTCACTGTGATGGATGTTTACTTCGAGCGCAATTTATGGAAAAGATGATCCAGTCCGATGATATGGCCCGTCGGGAATAAAAGCAACACAAAAAGTGCTGCCATCTCGATCAGATTCTTATTCACAATAAGGTAATTCCCTTCTGAGGGAATGGCGTAGTAGAGGCCGGTAAAGGGTGGATTGCTAGCATAATACAGCAGAATGAGGCCCATTCCGGCAACAGTGGCTATCCGTGATAAACATCCCAACATCAATCCCAGTCCGATAAAGATCAGCCCCCACGTGTTCAAGACATTCACAACGGAAAGAACGGAAGGATTTCCCGCTATCCCTTTGAATATCCCGGCAAAGATCCATTTAGACTCGAGTAAAAAACTGGCGGCGGACCAAAAAGGATTCATCAGTTTTGTTATCCCTTCATAAAGGAAATGCCAGCCAACGAGGACACGGAGCGTGACTAGGGCCGCTAACTGCCAGTTGGAGTGCTTTTTGTCAATTCTCATATTCTAAATTCCTTGGGATCAAAATCGAGTCTCCGAGCCTCTTCGACAGCATCGTTGACTTTAAGTACGGTGACTGCAGTCTCATATCCGATATCGTGGGGGCAGTTTAATTTATCGAGCCCCCGTACCGCATTGAAGAAATTCTCCAAATGAGGCAAGTGGTAGGGATCATTAAACGTAATCGGGATGTCATGCCGGTCTGGCCCGATCGTCTCTCGAACATCCAGAACAGCACGCGTAGTGATTTGCTGGGTGACCTTCTCCGGTGCACTCAGATACCCTAAAGAAACCCATTTATCCCATTGGGGTGCTGTTGGTTCCCTATAGACACCCCCTCTATTGGCCGATTCGGAAATATGGAGCGTCCCCTGATCCCCCAAGAAATTTTCAAAATAGCCTTCGCTGCTATTGGTCGTTAAGGTTTGATAATTAGCCCTCACTACACCCTGTTTGGTCTCGTACTCGTATATGGCGAGGACCGTGTCATACCACTCGTGTGTATCTTTGCTGTAATAATCCGTACCCCCACTCGCCAGCACGGACTTCGGCTGTGTCTCCAAAAACCAGTTGAAAATATCAATTTGATGGGACCCAAGGTCCACAATAGGACCGCCTCCCAGTCCCCTATACCAACGCCAATTCCGAAACTGGTTCATGGATTCATAACCATATTTCTTCAGCGTGGCGGAATCGATAACATGTTTTTTAGGCCAGCCAATGTCGGGCTGTACCGCCCTGTTCCACTGTCCGTTGACAGCAGTGATACGGCCCAGGATACCTGCATTTTTGATGAGATTGTTGTAACAGTGTAAGTACCGGGGATTGCTGCGACGCTGATGTCCGATCTGAAGGAGTTTTCCTGTTCTTCTGGCGGCTTCAACCATTCTTCGGGCACCTTCAAGTGTATTGGACATCTCCTTTTCGCAATACACATGAAGATTTGCCTCAAGACAGGCGACAGTGTGATCTGCATGCCAAAAATCGGGTGTGGCAATAATGACGGCATCCAGGTCTTTTTCCTTTGACAGCATTTCCCGGTAGTCTAGATATGTGTTCATTTCATGTTTATATTTTTTTAATACCTGGGCGGCTCGTTTTTGGTTGTACGACTCCCAAATATCACAGACTGCCTTAAACCGTAAGCCGGGAATCTTCAAACAAGCATTCAATATAATATATCCCTGTTCACCCGTTCCCAGAAAGGCCACATTAATATCCGACAGATCCTCAGGGATTGCCCTTTGCGATTTTCCGAGGTTTTTCGGCCTATCGTGGATCGTTTTGTTCAACCACGAGAGGGTAAACAGACCCAAAATTGGAAGAGTCGCTAAACCTTGAATGAAATCTCTTCGTTCTATCCCTTTCTTCGGAGTAGTGCGAGAATCGTCCATTTTCTCATCCATTTTTTTCCTCTTTTATTCTTTTTAGTGATTTAACACCATACGAATGTATGAATCCGAAAGCCTTTGTTTCTCTCAAGTTTTTTATTATAACATTGAAATTTTATTATTTATTTTCCTTTTATAATTGTCAAATTTAGACATCCCTAAAAGCGTGATGGCATGAATTCACATTGCGTTATTAAGTGTCCCAATTGTGTGGTGGAGAAAACCGTGTGAAGGGCTGGACGGGTATGGTTATAGCACTTTGCGCTGAATTATTTTGAAAATTCAGCGGTAAATTCTTCAAAAATCTCCGGAGACACATACGTATGACGATGTTTAAAAGCAAAAATATCGCGAAACATTCCCATCGCGTCTAAAAACAAGTTCACTTTTGAGCCGGGGACATCATTCCAATTGATGGAGACCTCAGCAATTTTGAGTCCGGCTTTGCGTGCAATGAAAAGGATCTCGATGTCAAAACTCCATCTCTCTGCCTGCTGCCGTTCAAAAAGAAAATGCGCGCATTCTGCTGTAAACATCTTGAAACCGCACTGGGTGTCAGCAATTACAGGTAAAATGAAAAGATTGACGCAGAAATTGAAGATGCGTTCGAGGAGCGTGCGATCCCATCTCCGAGTCACGAATGTGTCCTCTGATGGAAGAGCGCGTGAGCCGATCACAATCTTTGTTTCTTCAACAAATTGCGCCTCAAGTCTTTCAATATCTTTTATGGGCGTTGAGCCGTCCGCATCTGCAAACAGCACATATTTGCCATGAGAATTCAACACGCCTGTTCTTACCGCATGCCCCTTACCTCTGTTTTGAGGCAGTTGAATAAGGCACACCTGTTTCCTTATCTTTTCCAGCCTTTTCACAACTTCTGCTGTGCGATCTGTGCTTCCATCATCAACCACTATTATTTCATAATCAAGATCGCGGCCGTCAAAGTAGTCGATCATATCCAGGAGGGTGGGAGGTAGACGCCACTCTTCATTGTAAGCCGGAATGATGATTGAAAGGTCTACTCCCATTTTTGCAATGATCCCTGTTTTGTAATCCATAGTACAATGAAGAAACTCATCCAGTCAATGCAATAAGCGCAAGGAAAAAAACATGGATATAGTCAGGTATTGACTTGTGGATTTTTGGTGTGATAATCTCATTTCGGAAACATCACAATAATGGGTATCTTTAGAGATAGCCTCATGTACTCATAATTGTGATGAACCTTATTTCAACTATTCATCGGGACGAAATTGAAGCGGAATACTAATTCCTTGACTTGCTCTTAGCAAAGGAGATAATTATGAAAAAAAATCAATACAGCAGACGTAATTTTATTAAACAATCGGTTTTAGTAGGAGCAGCTGCACCGTTTATCGGGAAGAATCTCTTTGCTGGTAAGAGAGAGAATACAAAAAAATCAGTTCTTTTCGTGTGGGGAGGATGGGATGGCCACGAGCCGAAGCAATGTGTGGATATTTTTGCTCCCTGGCTTGAGAAACAAGGCTTCGATGTGGAAATATCCAATACATTAGATTCTTATCTTGATGAAGAGAACTTGAACTCAAAGGACCTTATTATTCAAACAGTTACGATGAGTCCCGAAAAGGAAGAAAGTGAACGGATAGAAGGCCTCTGTAAGGCTGTGAGAAATGGTGTGGGGATAGCGGGATGGCATGGGGGCCTGGGTGATTCTTTCAGATCTAGCCCGGAATATCAATTTATGGTAGGAGGACAATTTGTCGCTCATCCCGGCGGCGAAGTGGACTACGAAGTGAATATTATCGATCACGATGATCCGATCACCAGGGGACTGTCAGACTTCAAAATGTTTTCGGAGCTGTATTACATGCATGTTGATCCTGGCAATGAGGTTTTAGCGACCACGACTTATAACGGTGAACACGCGCCCTGGAGCAAGGGTGCTGTTATGCCGGTTGTGTGGAAAAAAATGTATGGGAAAGGAAGGGTCTTTTATTCCTCTTTGGGACATGGGGCCAAAGATTTTGATAAGCCGGAAGTCCTGGAAATTATGCAAAGAGGGATGTTGTGGGCAGGCCACTGCCTTGCCTTTGCAGCACCCGACCCGACCTACCACTCGACTCGTGAATAATCCAGCTTATCCAAAAAATGTATTTTTAAGATTTTTGTATTTTTATTTAAAGTAGAGGTCCCAAAAATTGGTTTGTCCTTCATCCTTCGTCAGGTTGACGGGTATTCCATCTTTGAGGACCATCTTTAATTTTCTGAGATTGGATATATTCTCCAAGGGATTCTCTTCAACTACTATCAAATCAGCGATCTTTCCCTGTTCTATGGTGCCGAGTTCATCCAGTACATCACACATTTCAGCAC
>WTAW01000077.1 GCA_013139435.1 Candidatus Aminicenantota bacterium
ATTTCCCGGAGTGGAGACAGCTTTCGGTCCCCGACGATTCTCTTCATAGTTTGGAGCGGGTGCACGGAAAACATCTGAATCCACATCCATCGGTATTTTCCCGCTGGAATCGAGGAAACGGATTGTGTTGGTCTTTGTATCATAAACAAGGATCGTCCCATAACCCCCGATCCCGGACATCATGGGCTCGACAACATTTAAGACTGAGGCAATTGTCACGGCTGCATCGAAGGCATTCCCTCCTGCTTTGAGGGTTTGGAGGCCGGCCTCAGTAGCCAGAGGATGGGCAGAACTGACCATTCCATTCCCAGCCACTGCTGGAGTGGATTCAGTACCTTTTACGACTTCAACTTCTGCTTTATTCTCCACAGTGCAAAAACACAACAATAAAAGAATACTTAGGCCGATGGCAGATTTTCTTATCATAACGACCTCCTCAATGCACAGCCAATATATAGTAAATGGTAAACAGAGAATAGTAAATATTCAAACAGTATATGCCGAAGATTGCCTATCCACTCAGCCGTCTGATTCAGAGGAATCATTAGCTGGCCTTATGGAGACGGCGTGTCCCCCACCCCCGACCATCACTACAGACAGAACTGTGGATGACGAGACATCTAACTTATTCACGAAAACATGTTCTGGATTTTTGTGCGCATCCAGTGCATCTAAGTATATTGTAGCTGTGTATTTTGTTCCTTGATCAAGAAAGTCCAGGGGAACACTGATTTTGCGAGGGTTTTCATCGGTCATGCTCCCCATGTACCATCTTTTTCCCTTCCTACGGGCTATAACAATAAAATCTCCTGGGTGTCCTGCTAAAACTTTTGTATCATCCCAGACGGTGGGAATCTCTTTGATAAAGGCAAACTCATCCGGCGCCGCCTCATACGCTTCGGGATAGTCCGGTACCATTTGAAGGGGTGAATAGTAGACCACATACATCGCCAGTTGGTGAGTTCTCGTCCCGTGGACTTGTTTGGGGCTTTCCTCGGTCCCGTCCAGATCAAAGGCCCCTGGCGTATAATCCATTGGTCCTGCCAGCATCCGAGTGAAGGGGATGGTGACATTGTGCTTTGGAGTGGGTTTGTCGGTCCATTTGCTGTGTTCGAGCCCCAGAATGCCCTCGCGCGTCATAAAATTCGGGTAAGTCACACGTATGCCTGTAGGTTTGTAGGCTCCGTGGAAGTTGACCATCAAGCGGTTGTCTGCAGCCTTCTGGGAAAACTCGTGCACAAAATTGACCCACTCTTGATCGTCCCGGCCATACGAGTCCACCTTGATGCCCACAGCTCCCCATTTTGCGTATAAGGGCAAAGCGTCATCGATCTGCCTTTGTAAAGATGTCCCATGGACCCAGAGATGCACATCCACACCTTTATCTTTGCCATACTGAATGATAGCTTGAATGTTATATTTATTCTTTCGTGTCTCTTCCATAGTCAGGATATCTTCGCCGTCGGGGTTTTCCCAGGCATCCCTCTCCAGGGAATACCAGCCCGCATCGACGAGAAGATGGGGAATGCCATGCTTGGCGGCAAAATCGATGTAGTGAATCATCTGGACGGTATGCGGTTCGCCGAAGGGCAACCGTCCATTCCACCATGGCCAAAGAACGAGTCCGGGCTTGATCCAGGAGACATCTTCGAACGTCGTCGGCTCATTGAGATTTTCGATCAGGTCGGATTCAATGAGATCGCCGGGCCTCTCACCGATCATGAGGACTCTCCATGGTGTGTTGTGTGGAACAGACGCCTGAACAGCTATATCCTGATCTCCAGGGAGAGGTGAAAGTTTGGAAACTAGCGTTCTGGAATTTTCCTCAACTGGTGAGAGATACATCCCTGCGTAGTCCGTGAGATTCGCCTCGGTGACCGCAATCCAACACGAAGAAGTCTTAAGAAGCAAAGGCAATCCTATAATAGACTCGGAGTCGATGTCTTCTAAGACAATTTCATCAAATTCCTTCTCATATGGAGTCGTATAGCCTCCCAGCTGAAGGGCATAACAATTGAAGTTTTCACTGAAGTTGAAGGAAGTATCCTCAGACTGAATAGTCAGCTCGGACATACTCTCCTGCTCGGGGAAAATATAGCGAAACGCCAAACCATCATCATAAACGCGAAAAACCACATCAATCCTTCGATAGGGAGATTCCTTCTCTTGTAGGTTGACCGTCATCTGATTGTAAAAATTCCTTATCTCGCTTCTCTTCCCCCAAACCGGTTTCCAGATTTGGTCATAGGTATCCCTCTCTGTCCCGATCACCTTTATACCATCACGAATTGGCAAAGAATCCTTAAGCTGAAATC
Organism: Candidatus Aminicenantota bacterium; assembly: GCA_013139435.1. GTDB lineage: Bacteria > Acidobacteriota > Aminicenantia > Aminicenantales > Aminicenantaceae > WTAW01. The sequence goes on from WTAW01000077.1 coordinate 2,316, forward strand.
CCAACGCAGATGGCTCAATGATCCCAGCGTTATTGTAAGAGACACTATAATGCGCCACACCATCAAGAACAGAGAACATTACACTCACTTTTCCATTGGGAGAAACAACACTGAAGTCTTCTTTTTGTACACACCCTCCAAGCAATAAGATAAAAAGACTGAGCATAATCATGAATTTTATATAACTAATCATTGCTGCCTCCTAAATTTTTTCCCCACGAGTAATCTTATATCAATTTTTTATCCCAGAGTAAACCTCTACATCACCCAGTAAGAATTTGACATCTTTACCAGACTCAGATAATTTTTATGCACCCGCTGTTCGTTCATTCAAGACTCTTCTTGGACCGACTGTCGCTCTCTGTTTTGCTGTTCCCATGATATATTACATCCTTGTTGCAGCCCTCATCGGCTTTGTCCTCCAACAATTCATGACTATTTAACCTGAACTATTCATAAAAACCACCGATGCCTTTTTTACTTCAGCAATGTCAGGAACTTATCTTGACTGTGCTGAAAAAACTTTTCAGGAAGAATCTTTTTATATTCATCGGCGTTTTTTACCCTTCGGGCGAACCGATCTTAACGCATCTGCTTCGTTACAGGGCATTTGCGGTGGACAATCACAGCTGCATGCCCTGTGCCTTGCATCTGCATCAACCTCGGCTCGTGAATAATCCAGGTGAATTCAAATAATTTGTAGAAAAAGGGGACTGTCACCTTTCTCCAGAGGTAATTAAAAAAGGCACCAGTCACCTTTTTTTATGTCTCTCAACAGCCAG
>WTAW01000374.1 GCA_013139435.1 Candidatus Aminicenantota bacterium
TCCATCTTCGAGACATCATGACCTCCTATTCGTCGAATCGAATCCTTAGGCAGAGTGATAATGCCAAAAATAAATTTATAAAGCATGTACGGTTTAAAGTCAAGGGAAACATAGCCTTTCTCATAAGTGTATCTTGCCTGGATAATTCAGGTGGAAGATGAATAATTCAGGTTAGTTTCTTTTTAGGTAGAGGCGGATGGGTGATCCAACAAGATCGAACTGGTCCCGGATAAGGCGTTTCAGGAATTTTCTGTAAGCAGGAGCGAGGGGGCTTTTGGAATGAGTGAAGAGAAAAAACGTAGGAGGGAGGCTTTGTTTCTGCACCATGTATTTGATCTTGATCCTATTTTTTTTCCGGGAAAGGGGTGGGTATGCGGTGTGGACCCAAGCCAAAAAGTCATTCAATTTGGAGGTCGGTATCCTTTTGCTGGCATTGGCATAGATCTGTTCGGCGAGATCAAGGATCTTCACAACTCTCTGTCCGGATAGCGCGGAAACAAAGATCAGTGGAGCATAGGAGACAAAATCCAATTTATCATAGACATTGGCCTTAAATTCTTTGACTGATCTAGAATCCTTTTCGATCAAATCCCATTTATTCATGGCAATAATGAGGGGCTTGCCGGATTCTTCGGCAAGATGAGCGATCGCGGTATCCTGGCGCGTGGGGTATTCTTGGGCATCTAGAACCAAGCATAAAACATCGGCACGATTGATGTCTTTTTTAGCTCTCACGATGCCTGCTTTTTCTCTCTTGTCTTTAGTTCGGCTCAACCTTCGAATGCCAGCCATATCGACGAGACAAAAAGCTTTTTTGTTCCTGTAGATGATGGTGTCTGTGCTATCTCTTGTTGTTCCCGGGATCTCGCTCACGATCAATTTTTCTTGCCCGTAAAGGCGGTTTACAATCGAAGATTTGCCTACATTGATCCGTCCGATGATGGCTATTTTGAGGGCCTCGGTCTCCTGCTCTTTTATTGGTGACTCCGGGAGCAGGTCGAACAGGCCCTCTTCCAGATATTCAAAGTTCCTTTTATGCTCAGCGGACACAGGGAATATCTGCCCCTCTCCCAACCTGAAGTAATCCCCGATCCGCTCTTCCTCGGATGGCGAATCGATCTTGTTAACGACAACAAGAATGGGCTTATTCATTTTTTTTACATTAAAATAAAGCTCCTCTTCTGCCGGCAGAAGCCCTCTTTTCCCATCCAGAATAAAAAGAAGAATATCCGCATCGCTCGAGGCCTCCCAGGCTTTTTCCTTCACCAGAGCAGAAAGAGGATCCATTTTGAAATCAAAGAATCCACCGGTGTCTACGAGGATAAACTTTTTGCCCTTCAGCGTGCATTCTGCGGTCACCTGATCTCGGGTCATCCCGGGTAGAGAATGAACGAGTGACTTTTTCGTCCTCAAGAGTCGATTAAAAAGAGTGGATTTGCCAACATTGGGGAATCCGATTACTGCTACTTTTGTGAGTTTTTTCACAGCTTAATTGGCAACTAGGTCGTAACGAGGTACAAGAGGACGGCTCAGGTCGATATGACCCGCCAATGTCTCTTTTTCACTCCCATCGATCAAGATAAACACTTTATTGATGTCCTTGAAATTGTATGTCAGGGTATTGACCACAGCAAAAACAGTCCCCATTTCTGCCGACGTTCCAGAGAGATGCTCTTCCCGGATCTCACTTGAAAAATCCACATAGGCGATCCCTCTCTTTGTTATAAAAAACTCTCTAAGTTCTGTGTCCACGGGTAAAGGAGGGAGTAAGCCATTCTGTGATCCTTTGAGCAACTCTTCGATCGATTGAATCGCCTGGTGAACAATGGATGGGTGATCGACAATTTCTCTCTTCTCAGGATGCAGGTAATTATCGTCCTCGGATAGAAAATAAAGCGTGATCGATCTCGTTGGGAGGGACTCCTCAGAGAGGTTATCTTTCTCTTGAAAAGATTCATCGAGATAATGTTTGATCTTTTCTTCGCCTCCGCTTCGGAAGAAGACGACAGCCAGGATGAGCGACACAACGACAAGGGCACTTAGTATTATTATCTTTTTCGCATCCATGATAAAACGTCATTCGGTTGAATAATTTCTGAGGAAGTTGGTAATTCCACGATAGATGGCACGTGCCACATTCTCCTGGAATTCTTCGGTTTGCAGTTTCCTTTCTTCGGCAGGATTGGAGATGAAGGCGACCTCAACCAGAATAGCCGGACAGGCAACTCCTGTGAGAACTTTAAACGGAGCCTGTTTAATGCCACGATTTCGGGTCCCTAACAGGGAATTCAGCTCTTGCTGAATGTTTTCTGCAAGCTCGCTGCTCTGTTTGATAAAGGCCGATTGTGCCATGTCCCACAGGATCATCATGATGTCGTCTTCGTCTTCGCTTGAGATCTTCGATTCGATGTCAGACGAATTGTTTTCCATGTAGGCCAACCGTCGGGATTCTTCATCCGTTGCATTCAAACTGAGAAAGAACGTTTCTGAACCGCGAGCGCTAGAGCGGGGAAAACCGTTGACATGAACGCTGATAAAAAGCATGGCTCTGTTATTATTGGCGATAGCGGCCCTGTTCTCGAGCGAGACATCCACATCTTTATCCCTTGTCAAGACAACGCGGTAGGCCAGATTTCTTTCTATGATCGCTTTCAGTTTTTGACTGATGGGCAAAGTGAGGTTTTTCTCCAAAGTCCCGAATTTCCCTTTCGATCCCACTTCCAAACCTCCATGGCCAGGATCGATGACGATCGTTCTTAAGGCCTGTGACGCCAGCGGTGGCATCGAAGGAGCGGAGGGTTCCTCTACTTCATCCTGTTGTCTATCAGGGCTCTCTTTGGACTCTATCTGTGATTCTGCTTCTTCTGTCCTCGGTTGAGGGGTTCTCTTTGGCTTTTCGGGCGGGGGGAGGTCCTCCTTGGACTGTTCGGGTAAATGGATATCGATGACAATCCTGTGCGGATTGGTGAGGGTGAAGGATTCAAAGCTATAATCAGGACCTGTAGCGTTAATGGTCAGCATGTAGTAGTCAGAGCCCTTGGCCCATCCCAAGGATTTGACATATTTGCTCTTAAAGGATTCCCTGTGGATCGTGAAATTGCCCTCAGCCCTGAATCGTACCAGGAAGAGAGAGGTGTATTGTTCGATGTGGTAGCTTAGCGGAGCTGCAGATTCGATGACGACCCGGCCGTATTGCTCATAATCTCTTATAGAAATTTTTAGAGAAGTAAGAGATTGGGAAAAGACCAAAATCGCTAAAAAAAAGATAAAAAGTGCAGCAATCAGGTTTCTTTTACGGCTTTTCGACAATGCTTTTGTTCCAATAGCAATAATGGAGGCGGCGGGAATCGAACCCGCGTCCGAAGACATTCAACGAAAGCTTTCTACATGCTTATCCTTTTCCTTTTTCTCATTCCACAGCTTCTGAAAAGGAAAGACACCGTGAAACCAGCCCTGATGGAGTTCGCTTACCGGGCTCAGGACGGGCCTGATTCGCTATCCTGCGCGTCGACGCTTCTCAAGCACTGCAGGAAGGTGCAAGAGAAACGGCATGCCTACAATTTAGGCAGCAACTTGAAGTGGTTCTGCACTTACTTTGTTTCCACCTTTTTAACGAGGTGGGTGGAGCCTCGACATGCGACCTTAGTCTCATTGTCTCCGTCGAATCCAGTTCGCCCCCGAATCTCCAAACCTTATTATATTTGGGCTACAAAATCTTGTCAAGAAGCCATTGGGATCGGTAAGGTAAATCCGTGATGGCAGGAATACACATTGCGTTATTGAGTGTCCCAATTGTGTGGTGGAGAAAACCGTGAGAAGGGCTGGAAGGGCATGGCACATCTCCCTGAGGGAGATGTGAGGGAAACCCGGAACCGAGCGAAGTTTCCTCGCGGGGGAAACTGAGAGTGTTTTCGAAATCACCAATTGGAGCACTCAGAACGTCATTCATCACGGTTTTGGAAATGCTTCCTGGGGGTTGTGGACAGAGTGGCATGGAGCCTCCGATATCTCTCACGATCTGCAAGAGATCATCTGTTCTGGGATCTTCAGTCAAATGGTGTTTCTGCATGACAAAGGTATTCGTAAGGTCTAAGTCAATAGATTTCATGGTAGTTTGCTGTTTGGGTGGGGGTGAGAACAAATTCCTGCACTGTCTCTTCTAGAAGACAGTTAAAATTTTCTGGATCTTCCAACATAACAAAATGCCCCACTCCGGTCATGATCTTCAGCTTGTAGGAAGGATTATATTTTTTATTTCCCTCCAGGTTGGAGGGATATTTATCCGAGTTGATACATGTGATCGGAGCCTTTGTCTCTTTGACGACCTGAACGATATCGTTTAGCCAATAGTTGAAATTTCCATCAAACGCACCCATCCCGACTTCAAGAGGAGCAGAGGACAGGGATTGTCCAGGATTCACGGTTGAGTCCGGACTGGCCATGACCTGCAAGGTCGATGGACACAACTGTATATTTCTCAGCAAAGGGATCCCATTGCTTTTCCCAATATGTGAGGTCACAGCACCAACCATGAACGAACACAAGAGCCGGCGTTCCCTTCCCTTGGACTTGGTAATGGATGGAGACGCCATCTGTTGAGGCGACAGAGTCTTCGGTGATGCCGGGCTCTTCCAGTTCATTGATACTATTTACCGCGCTTTCATGTTGATACGGCAATGCCTTCTGCTTTCGACTTTAATTTTTGAAAATTAGAAAGGTACGTAAAAAGATATAAAAGAATTAAGTAAACATCAACATACAGAAATAACGTCATAAAGAAGTATCTATGAATATAATTAAGCGGTCCTGTAGTCAAAATAATCTGAACACTAATAGTGATAAGGACAATCAATATCAACAAGAGAATCCTTATTTGAGTAAGGGTAATGATCGGT
>WTAW01000120.1 GCA_013139435.1 Candidatus Aminicenantota bacterium
TCGGCCTCAAGGATCTTTTTCTGGGCTTCTTCGATGTTGTACTCGATCCGGTAGAATTTGATCTTCTTCTGTTGGCTGTCGTAGATGGCACAGGAAGCCCTTGTGTTCCTATCGCGCGGCTGTCCCACTGACCCGGGATTGATCAAGTATCTGACGTCCTTTTCGACCTTGATCTCGCTCGAGTCTCCTGTTATGAACGTTCCCTCAACGAAATGGTCCTTTTCTGTGTAGAGGAAGGGAAAATGAGTGTGTCCAAAGAAGCATATCTGGGTTTTAATGTGGAGGAAGGCTTCTGCGGCATCGAATTCACCGAAGATGTAATGGTCCTCATCAAATGGAGCTCCGTGACAGATGGTGATATCCTTGTTGACGATTCGGGGGCCTTGTTTGATGCGTTTGAGGTAGCTCAAGTTGCTTTTCTTGAGATTCTGTTGGGTCCAGAGGATGGCCGAAGCGGCAATGGGATTGAATGTTTTGACATTGTCAATCTCAGAGACGGCTTTGTCGTGGTTTCCCCTGATGATGGAGATAGGCTTGAGGAGCTGGATCTTTTGGATGATTTCGTTCGGAGAGGCGCCGTATCCGACCATATCCCCGAGAAACAGGAAATGATCGATCTTTCGTCTCCGGGCAAATTTTAATACTGCGAGAAAGGCTTCTAAATTACCGTGAATGTCTGTGAATATGAAATATTTCATTTTATCTCAGTATGTCCTTTTCAATTGTTTATACATCCCGTGCGCTCCATATGAGCTTCTCACGAGCGGGCCTGATTCCACTTCGGAAAAACCGCATTTCAGTGCGATTTTTTTTAGCTCTACAAATTCTTCAGGAGTGTAATATTTTCTTGTGGGGGCGTTCAATCTTGAGGGTTGGAGGTATTGTCCGATGGTTAAAAGATCACAGGACACGGCTTTCAAGTCGGCGAATGTCTGAAAGATGTCTTGCTTTTTCTCACCCAGGCCGATCATGAGACCGGATTTTGTTGTGGCCCCCAGTTCTTTCGCCTTTTCCAGGATCTTCAGCGAGCGCCTGTAATTCTGGATAGGTCGATTGATCAGGGGATAGATGTTTTCTGGAGCCTCGATGTTATGGTTCACAACATCTGGGGCGGCGGCGATGACAGTTTTTAGGGCCTCTGCGTCACCGTTGAAATCTGGGATGAGCACCTCCACTCGGATGCCGGGGTTCTGTTGCCTGACGGCTTTTAAAGTAGACGCAAATTGGGAGGCCCCACCGTCGGGAAGGTCATCACGCGTGACAGAAGTGATGACGACATAGTGAAGGTCCATATCGGAGATGGCTTCGGCGACTCTTTCGGCCTCTCCTTTTGGGGGCGGCGAGGGCTCGCCCTTTGAGACCGCACAAAAGGCGCATGCTCTCGTGCAAGTGCCTCCCAAGATGAGGAACGTGGCTGTTTTGTGGGCCCAACATTCTGAGATGTTTGGACATCTGGCACTCTGGCAGATTGTATGCAGATTGTGTTTTTTTAGGAGTTGGGATACATAAAAGTAGTTCTTGTGAGTGGGGAGTTTAACCTTAAGCCAGAGTGGTTTTTTAGTTGTCTGGACTGAGGATACCGCCATTCTTCCTGCTCGGTAAAATAATCCACTCTATAGAGTGGGACAAAAGTTAGTTTTAATCGGGGAGGAGAGGAGTCATCAATAGTATTCGAATTCTCGTTCTCTTCTCAGACGCCGCCGCATGCGTTTGCGGGCTTGAGCATCCTTCATCCGTCTGCGTTCGCCTGGTTTGTAGTAGACAGAGTGCTTTTTGATCTCTTTGATGATCGCTTCTTGTTGGACTTTTCTCTTAAATCTCCGCAGTGCGCCTTCGATAGATTCGCCTTCATCAATAACGATAAACGCCAATAACATTCACCTCCTCGGGATTGAGTAACTGACTTATAGCGGATTTAGGCGGGCTTGTCAAGCCTCTTCCGGATCGCTCCAAAAAGGGGACAGTCCCCTTTTTCCAGGGGTAAGCAAAAAAGGGGACTGTCCCCTTTTGTAGGGTCCGTTCCTTGAACGGACCGTTTGGGAAACGGTTCCTATATAAAAAAGAAACTGTCCCATGAAATAATTCCATAACTTGAAATCTGGGTGCTTTGAATATATATTTTAATTGCTTTAAATTTGCAAGACAGATAAAATTCTGTTAGTCAGTAAGGACATATGTACCGCCTTTATATAAGGGAGACATAAAAAGGAGCCTTAGGGATGAGCGAAAAAAGGAAGGAAAAGCGGATTGAAGAGGAAATCAAGGTCGCAATCAAGCTTCTTCCTGAAGACAAATACCAGCACGACAAAAATGTCGTATATGCACTGACAAAAGATATTTCATCTGGCGGCGTAAAAATCATCACAGATAAAATGTTGCCGATCGATACAATGCTGAAGATCGAGCTAACCCTGACGAAAATGCGTAAATTGGTTGAAGCGAATGCCAAGGTCAGATGGGTGAGCCGGCTCTATGATGATGATGTGTTCGAAATGGGATTGGAATTTGTTGATACTCCTGCAGAAAGTGTGATGCTCCTTCTGGAATACATCTATGGCCTGGAAGAGGAAGCCAAGTCGAAGGAATAGAACCGTCCCCCTTTTTTTAATTGAGATAGATTTTGTCTTTGGTCCATTTGGCTGGGTCGTGGAAGTAAAAGCCAACACCATTTGTCACGACATCCGCATACCTGGGCACGTTCTTTATTAAGATGGCTCTCTCGGCGTTCTTCCGGGAGAACTGATTGGCGATCTCCTGGATGACCGAACAGTGCTGTCCCACACGTTTCTCCATCGGCCACCCTGTCTCGTCATAGGGAACAAAGAGCTTCTGTTGTTTGGACAGGCTCAGCAAAAATGGGTCCTTGCCATCGAGGAGAAGCTTCTCGGTCTTAGGCCCTGTCGGCTGGTCGAGGAATGGGATCGGCGCCTCCAACAGGAATGGTAGAGAGTCCGAAAAATCGGCGATCTCTCTATGCGACAGTCCCCTGAATCCCTGCGGCGAAGGCTCCACATGATTGTCGAATCCCTCCCTTGCCTTCACCACCAGAGTCGCCATGGTCGCGATCCTCACAGATCGTTCCGGCGCCACGATGCAGTTGGTCACAGGAAACATGGTTTCTGCCCCATGAACATCCAGAGCCAAATCCACTTTTTCATTCCTCAAAATCTCCATGGCCGCAAAAGTCACTTTCTCCATCAGTGCCCCATTAGGCCTTCCCGGCCAAGTCCTGTTGGTGTTTCTGATGTCCAAATAAGACAACAGCTGTTTGTCGGGATAGTGGATGTAAACATCCGGGTCCGGCCATTGCTCCAACGGGGTCGCATCGCGATTTCCCATCCTGAACTTTTTGCTGCCCCATTCGGTCGGGATCTCAAAATAGAGAGGGTAACCATCGCCCGGTCGTGTGCCCCGGCTCCCACTGTTGTTGAACTGTGGAATGATGATGAGCGTTCCCTTTTCGATGACTGCGTTTTCCAAGAAAATTAGCGCTGTCAATAGAGCCGCGGGTTCATTCGAATGGGTGTTGGCTATCATGAGCATCTTCCCGCCTTCTTCTTTTCCCTCCAGCCAGAACACATGTGTATCGGCCATAGTGCCTTCAAGGCCTTTGCAGTACTTGCTCAGTTTTTCAACCCGTGTCACTCCCGGTCCGGCCAGGTGCTCCAATTGGTAATGGCGGTGCATGTAAAATTGAACGCCTGACTGGATCATGATGGCGATAAAGATAATGATCAGTATGATTTTAATTGTCCATGTGCGCGACATCTTTTTCTCCTATTTCACCCGCAACAGGCGTAGCACAAGCGGAACAAGGATAACAAGATACAGGATCATATCATCGATGTTCTTCTTTTCTTTAACGAAGTTCCAGATCAGCATGCCCACAATGTAGGCTGTGATCACATAGTAGATGATCATGATTATAGGCATATCAAACTCCCTTTGCGTATCATGCTATACATTTTACATTTTAAGTTACATGCTCCACCTGACAAGGAAGGAAAGCTTCGCACTGTAGATCACCATCAAGATTCCCACCATAGTGATGACGATCCAGGGCAGCCATGTGCTCTTCAGGAACGACCAGTAGGAGTCCTTGTAGTCAGAGACCATCACGCTCAACCTGCCGATGAGGGCCGTGGGCGGAAGCCCATCTCCCAGAGGCCAGAGCAGAGTCAGGCCGGCGATAACGACCGTTGCATGGAGCCCGATCGAGTCAAAATACCAGATCAACGGGATACCCAAGATCGCAGCCGCTCCATAGGTCAGAACACCTTCCGAGATAGGAATGATAAAGATCAGGGAGATGTAGAGCAGAAGGAGCGGGATACTGATAACGGTGAATGATAAAAGCCCTCGCACACCCGTGGCTGTCATGATCTGCTGGAGCGAACCGACAACAGCGATGGTCGCCAGCAGCGGGAGCAGCCGTTTGACCGTATCCCTTGAGAGGACCAGGATGTTGATCTTTTTGGGGCTTACCAAAAGGGCCACCAGCGCGGCGATCACAAATTGCAGCGGCAATCCCAGAATGGGCATATCAAAGGGCCAGATCCTGTAAGCGATCACAAGACCGAAGAAGACCAAAAATGGCAGAAGTACACGCCACCAGGTCATCTTTTCCGGCACTTCGGGCATGTCCTCCAGAGCCTTCTGTTTATCCATGGTGCCCTCTTTTTTCCATCCCAGGGTGAGCATCGTGAATATCCCAAGGAGAAGGACAGGGATGCCGAGGGGAAGCTCAAAGCCGACATACGGGATAGCCGTTCCGGCGCAGAGGATCATAGCCCAGATATTGACAGGCGGTGCCGCGGCACTCAATCCGGCCACAATAAAGAGGATAGCAGCCACTTTTTTCTTGGGTATTCCCAGATATCCTAAAGCCAGTGCAGTGGGTGCGCCCACAACAAGCAAGGACACACTCCCGGCTCCTGTCAACGCACCGGGAATCAGGATGATGAACATCAGCAGGATTAAAGCAATGATCCTCAGATTATAAAAATATTTGATCGTGGCTCTCACCACATAATTAACTCCGCCCGATTCTGATACGATCGCCATAAAAATAGTGGCCGTGGTGAAGACGAGAATGACATCCAGATAGGTGAAACTGCCTTCGATCAGATGGCGGGCCAGTGTGTTGACAGGGGGTGTCTTTATAAATGCCCCTGCCACTCCTCCCACAACCGCCGAAACGAGCATACTGAGCTCGACAGAGAGCTTTTTCCACTTTGCTACGGCATAGGCCACAACCATTATCGCCAGTATAATTCCGATCTGTAGCTCCATATCTTTTCTCCGTTACTGAATAGATGTCCGTCTCAAAACAGTCCCGTGACGCTTGACGCCCTCAACTGACGCAATTCTATCCAGAGCACATACTTCACACCTGCCGAGTAGCGGTTTCTAACCTGGATTATTCGAACATCTGTTTCATAATATCCACAACGCTCAAAGCGTACTCCACTTCGGTCAGGGGGATATTGTTCTCTTTGGCGATTGTCGTGAAGCGTCCATCCTTGTTGCTGTCTTTGGCCACGATAATGTAATCGGCGAACGGGGCGATCGTATCGATCATTCTTTCGTTGTCTCCTCCAGGAGCGCCTCTTTTGGATACACCTCCGACATGAACCGCGACAATGAAAATGTCGTTCTTTTTACAGTGGTCGATGACTTCTTTTAGCCTTTTCTCTTCGTCTTCGATGGTGAGACCCGAAGCGCCCATACCTTTCAAGCTGGCCCCGATAGCGAACATAATTGTTTTATATGGGGTACCATTCGGGTATTTAGCCAGGTCGGTCTGAATCTCCACATGGAAGCCTGTATCGGCGGACTCTCTTCCTCCCATCCCCACACCATCATTGAGCATTTCCACTGTGGGCACGTCGCAATAGTCATAGCCGATTCCCGCTTCTTCGGCGATGATGTTCAGTGTTTCCACATCTGTACTCTGGCCGGCGGATGTCGTCAACACAGGGTATTGAGCTTTGGGAATTTCCTGAGCATTCAAAACGGAAAACGACAGACAAAACACGATCGCACAGAAAATTGATACTAAGATGTCAGTTTTTTTAACATTTTTCATTTGTGATCTTTCTCCTTAATATATATAACCTGGATTATTCAGGTTAAAAATCACGCGTTATTTTTTCTCCTCCGGAACCAACTGATTGTATTTGATGAGCTCTTTGAGGTACCAGTCGGGGAACTTCAGGGGGAGTCTTTTTCTTGTCTTCACGTCATAGATCCATAGGTGGTTGTATTTGACCAGAAGTTGATCACCCAATTCCCACCAGGCGTTGATGACGCTGGTAGCGTTGTTCATGCAGTAATCCGTCAAGAATTTGATGGCTTTGTCCGGATCTTTGTCATAGAGCTCCATTGCGGCTTTATCGATGAGGGGTGTCCGTTCGACGGCCGTGAGTTCCCATTTCTTTTGGGCTTTCCGGACGTCTTTGATCGCATAGGAATAAAGTGGCTGGGTGTGGTAATCCACGTAGTCAAACGCCCATCGTGCGGATTTTCTGTCAAAATGCCAGTGATCACCGATCTCGAAAGATTTGGGGATCTCGTTCATTCCGTTATAGAGGGGCATGTAGCAGGAGGTGTCTTGAGCGCCGAAGCACAACCAGACGATCCCGCCGATAGGATTGGGCATCCCGCTTCGACACTGTGTCACGGTGACGTATTCGGCGCGATTCACACTGACGATGCGTGGGGTGTTGTACCTTACGCCTTCGAGCTCGAATCCATAGGGGAGGAAATTCGGGTTAGCGAACGGTCCACCCTGCAGGCCCTTTGAGGGATCAAAGGGAGTCCCCTCGAATTTATAGCGGGTCATCTCCATGATATCGTGCACAGAGTACTTTTTCTCGGCTTTCACCGAAAAGGGAAGATCCATGTTGGGTGTATCCGGGCTGAATTTTTTTGACGGTGCCACAAGATTGAAAAAAGCCCAGAGACGGCCGCGCATTCCTTTACTGCCTGCTGCGCTGTACTCGCTGGGAGAGTAAGCTCTCTTCCAGCTGAAGGGCTTGCCGCTGTCGGGATCGTAGTAGCCGTGATCCACTGCGTAGGAAATGACGTTGGGCGAAGCCATGAAGTAGTCGGGATTGTCAAGGTCGATCTCGCCGATCCGTGATTCGTTCGGGCACACGCTGACGTGATCGTCGGGCACTCTTTGTGCGCACCAGATGGCGCCGGGCTTTCCGCTCTCAGGTGTCCACAGCGGCCCAATCGGCATGATCTCGAAGATCCAAACCTCATTGGGGTCGGAGAGGGCCAGCATCTCTCCTGTATCCGTGAATCCATACCCGTGTTTCTCTCCCAGTTCGCCCATGATCTTGATCGCATCCCGGGCAGTATCGGCTCTCTCCATAGCGATCAGTGTAAGCATTGTGATGTCGAATTTGGCCGCGGGTGTGGGATTTTCCATTTTTTTGCGGGCGCCGATGGTGGATTCACCCAAGGCGACCTGAGCGTCGTTCATGTAGCCGAATGCGCCGTGGTTGTAACCATGTGTATGGGAAACTTGAGGGATCTCAAGGCCTGTAAAGTCATCCTTGTACCTCTCCCATTTGAGGCCCATTTTTGGGTCCAATGTCCTGAATTGGTTGATGTGGTAGATCTTGCGCATGGAGCCGGGCTCATGATCGGCCGCAGCAATGTACCGCCAGGTCCAATCGCAAAGCCCGCAGTCGCAGGTGTGTGTGGTCATGACCGAACCGTCGGTGGATGCATCTTTCCCGACGATGATGACTGTGCAGCCATCCATCTTCCAGTCGATGCATGTCTCACACTCCTCGCCTACCGGACCGTCAAAGGCAAAGGCATTGACAAGGATCAGCACGGCAAACAGCATGCCAAACATAGCTAAAAGTCTCTTGATTTTCATTCGTTTTACCTCCTTAATACAGAAAATTCGTTCGAAAAATATGTATTTTTATTTCTTCTTCTTTGGGGGTGGTGGGGGAGGAGCTATGGGTTCCAGGTTATCCTGTTCGATGACGGCTTTGTTCCACCATTCCGGTGTTGAGATCCGGCCGACCTTTCTGGTCTCAGGATTGTACATGCGGAAATGATTGTATTTGACGAGCAGATCATCCCCGAGTTTCCACCAGGCATCGATCACGTTATTGGCATTGTTGACGGAATAATCGGTGAGGAACTCGATAGCCTCTGCCGGGTCTTTCTCGTAGAGTTCCAGCGCAGTTTTATCGATGATCGGTGTTCTTTGGACTGCTTTGGCCTCCCATTTTTCCTGGGCTTTCTTCACGTCTTTGATGGCGTAGGAGTAGACCACTTGAGTGTGAAAATCCACATAATCGGAAGCCCATCTGGCTGAATCTCTGCTGAAGACGTAGTGATCACCGACCTCGAAGGATTTCGGGATTTCCGTGATCCCGCAGTACAGCGGCATGTAAACGGCCGTATCCTGGGCCCCAAAGGACAGCCACAAGATCCCCCCTATAGGATTGGGCAGCCAACCTCTGCATTGGGTCACAGTGGTGTATTCCACATTGTTCACACAGATGCAGCGCGCTCCGTTGTATCTCTGTTTGTCTACTGTGAAACCTTTGTACCAGTTGGGATTTTCGAAGGGGCCACCCTTTATGCCCTTAGTCGGGTCGAATTTTGTACTCTTTAACTTGTCTCGGGTGATGTCCATGACGTCCTGTACAGACAGTTTCTTGTCCGGCTTAACCGAGAAGGGAAGGTCCATACTCTCTGTGTCCGGGCCGAGGTTCTGCGAAGGGGCCACGATGTTAAAGAATCGCCACAGTCGGCCTCTTCTTCCTTGAGTGCTATCTGCGCTCCCCATGCTTGGTGAATAAGCCCTTTTCCAGCTGAAAGGTTTCCCGCTTTCGGGGTCATAAAGGCCTAGTTTGACGGCAAGAGAAATGGCGTTCGAAGAGCCCATGAAATAGTCTTTGTTGTCAAGGTCGATCTCACCGATCCGTGATTCATTGGGCGTAACACCGACGTGGTCGTCAGGAATCCTCTGTGCACACCACACGGCTCCCGGCTTCCCGCTCTCCGGTGTCCACAACGGCCCAACCGGCATGATCTCGAAGATCCAGGCCTCATTCGGGTCGGTTACGGCCAGCATCTCTCCGGCGTCGTTAAATCCATAACCGTAAGTTGTGGCCAGGTCGCCCATCACCTGGATGGCTTCCCTTGCGGTCTTTGCTCTCTCCATGGCCATGAGAGTCAGCATCGTGAGGTCAAACTTGGCCGCAGGTGTTGGGTTTCTCATCTTTCGGTTACATCCGATCGTGGACTCTCCCAGTGCAACTTGGTTTTCGTTCATATAGCCGAACATTCCATGAATATAGGCATACGTATGAGCCACCTGAGGGATATCCAATTCCGTATAATCGTCCTTGTACTTTTCCCACTTCAGGCCCTGTTCGGGCGGCCAGGTGACGTACTGGTTGACATGATAGATCTTGCGAACAGCACCTTCCTTGTGGTCTGCGGCCGGCACAAAACGGAACGTCCAGTCACACATGCCGCAGTCACAGGTGTGAGTGCTCATGACCGAGCCGTCTGTTGAGGCGTTTTTTCCCACAAGGATCGAAGTGCATCCTTCCCATGCCTCATACGAAATAGGCTCGCACTCATCGTACTCCGCGACTTGAGACACAAATGCGCTCACGACAGCCAGTGATACAAACAAAATACAGAAGAAAAGGATTGCTCTTTTTAGATTCAATCTACACCTCCAAAAATCATTTAA
>WTAW01000272.1 GCA_013139435.1 Candidatus Aminicenantota bacterium
TAGTACAATAAAATAAACTACCCCAATATTTTTATTACAGTGTAATCACTGTGACAAGCTAAAATCAGGACCTGTTCTTGTGTGCCACTGGAATGCTAGAAAATGTTAAAACTAGCCCACAGAACTCTTTTTTTTCCCTGCCCGCTCTTTGATAAACCATGAAATTTCTGTTGACATCACCGAATTTTCAAGGTCCTACTTGGCCCGTTCTTCGGATGAGAGCTTTGATTGGAGGAGAGGATTCATCCGCACCTTTTTGGAAAGGGATTTACCTCAATGAGGTTGAACTGGCCGCTTTCTCCTGCTTTCCGGTATACCACTAAGATGTTATTGTGCTCTTCTGCCATGGGATGTATATTTTGAGCGTACTTTTCGGATTATGTAACAATTGACAGAATTTACCGTTAAAGCTAAGCTGTTTATCTCGGGGACTTGGGATCTCTGGGAAAACTTATGATGTAAGGAGGAGATATGATTCCAATCACGAAAAAAACATTTATGATTTCTCTGGTTTTTCTTATTTTTGTCTCTTTTGTACTCGCGGATACGCTCGTCCTGAAAGATGGGGGTGTGTTGCAGGGCACTTATAAGGGAGGCGACGCGACATCTGTTTTATTCGAGGTGGAGGGAAAATTGCAGACCATTCCCCTCAATGACATCACGACCCTCACTTTTACCCCTCGTGAGGAAGCCGCAGAGGCAGCTCCGGCAGCGCAAACCCAAGGCGGTGCCGTGACTATTCCCGCCGGAACCCGTGTGCTGGTGAAACTGACAAAACCAGTGAGCACAGCGTCACACAAAGAGGGCGCATCGGTTTCTGGTGTTTTGGCAACCGGTCTGGCCGCGAATGGACAGGTCGTTGTGCCCCCAGGAACCAAGGTCCACGGCAAAGTCCTAGAAAGTCGTGGGGGCAGGGTTCTTGGAGGGATGAAACTCGTAATGACATTCACAGACCTTGAGATCAATGCTCAGCTGGTGCCCATTGTTACGGATGAGGTCGGTGCCGAAGCCGGAAGAGGAGGCACTGTCAAAAAAGTGGGTGCGGGTGCCCTTGTCGGGGCGGCGTTTGGTGGCGCGGCAGAAGGCGCGGCTATTGGCGGAGCGCTTGCCATTCTTGGAAGCAGAAAGAATCACATCCAGATTCCGGCGGATTATCAGCTGGAAGTAAGCCTCAAACAGCCCTTGATAGTGAATTAGTGGTCCTCTAACGCACCGGATGGGGTGATAGCGGAGTGATTTGGTCCGCTGGTTACAATGATGATTCGATCGAAAGGGATCTAAGCTTCACTTGTTTAACAGGAAACGACAGTTGGATGGGCGTTCTCAATGTAGGAACATTTGCGTATCAATCTTGGATTAGTAGTATGGATTAGAGAACATAATGGCAAAAAAGAAAAAAAAGGAAAAAGCGCAAAGGAAAAAACAGAAAAAAACAACCAAACAAAAAGAAAAGATAAAAAAGGAGACAAAGAAACAGGAAAAAGTTTCATCAATAGAACTGGAAAAGGAACAAATCGTTCTGGCTCAACAACCGGTGGAAGAAGAGTCCAAACAAAAGAAATTAAAACGGAAATTTTATGAAAAAGAGTTGTCGAAACTTCAGGTAGAATTAGTCAGACTTCAGGACTGGGTCAAGAACAAGAAATTAAAAATTGTGGTTGTGTTTGAGGGGCGCGATGCTGCAGGAAAGGGCGGTATTATCAAGCGCATCACAGAACGTGTCAGCCCACGGGTTTTTAGAGTCGTAGCGCTACCTGCTCCCTCAGAGAGAGAAAAAACCCAGCTTTATCTTCAGCGTTACATCGCGCATATGCCTGCCGGTGGAGAGATCGTTCTATTCGATCGGAGTTGGTATAACCGTGCCGGTGTTGAACATGTGATGGGTTTCTGCACTCAAAATGAATATGAAGATTTTCTCGCTGCATGCCCTATCTTTGAGAATACTATGCTTCGTGGAGGCGTCATTCTGATTAAATACTTCCTTGAAGTCAGCCTGGAGGAGCAGAAAAGACGTTTTCTCCAAAGGATCGATGATCCGTTACGACAATGGAAGCTCAGTCCTATGGATATCGAATCCTACCGCAGATGGTGGGACTACACAAAAGCATACGACAGAATGATTACTACTACCGATACGGCACTGGCACCATGGCATATCGTACATTCTGATGACAAGCGCAGAGCGCGCCTTAACTGTATATCGCATTTACTAAGCATGATCCCCTATGAATCTATTCCATTCGAGACACCTAAATTGCCGAGAAGAAAAAGGAAAAGCGCCAAAGACCTTGCTGAACCGAGATACAGAAATTTCATACCGGAATTATTTTAATGGAAAATACTAAGAATGATGCTGTATAGTCACAAAGGAAAGAATCTTCAGGTGCGTATCAGTTTTGGATCAAAAGTTTGGATCAGAGTTTGAAATGAAACTTGTAAAGTGCTCCATGTGTCTCGGAAGTATGGTTTTTATTTTGGGGATTTTGCTCTGTATGACGATTTTTGCCCAGGAGCAGCCCAAAAAGAAGGTCCAAGTCGTGCCTGACGCCAGTCTCGCAGCAGGAGGAACCCACCAGTACTTCTTCGGAAAGGGATATCGGAATCTTTGGACGACAGCCATCGAGGTCGAGTACCTAGATCTGAAGAATTTCGCCGGAGGTTTAACTCCAACAGGAACAGGCAAAGGATTGCAGAGCCTGGGATTGCGGTTTGTGGGCGCGGATGGCAGGTCTTATTCATTTCGACCAATAAAGAAGACTCTGCTGGATCTTTTGCCGAATGAGTTTAAAGGGACCTTTATGGATGAGATCATCGATGATCAGGTCAAATCCGCATTCCCCACCGCTCCGCCCGTGGTTCCGGTTCTCCTGGATTCCCTCGATGTGCTCCACAACACGCCGAAAATTATCGTGATCCCCGATGATCCACTACTCGGTGAATACCGCGAACACTTTGCTGGTCAGGTGGGGACGATCGAAGAGTGGCCGAATGAAGGAAAGGATGGAACTCCCGGCTTTGCCGGAGCCACCGAGGTGCATAGCACGGATGAGCTTGTGGAGGCCTTGAAAAGCGATCCCGCACAACGTGTGGATGTCCACAATTTTCTGACAGCTCGTCTTTTCGACCTTGTGATCGGCGACTGGGACCGGCATCGAGGACAGTGGCGCTGGGCCAATGTGGGCGAAGGCAATCCACCAGCCTGGATGCCGATCCCCGAGGATCGTGACCAAGCCTTTGCGATATACGATGGTGCGTTGTTCGGTACGGTCCGCATCATGGCACCACAGCTCACGAAATTCGGCCCCAAATACAACACAATCCTTGGAATGACCTGGAACGGCCAAACAGTAGATCGTGAATTGTTGACCGGGCTGGATAAGTCTGATTGGGATACTGTTGTCCGATCCGTACAAACCCGACTTGATGACTCTGTGATCGATGAAGCTTTCCACCAGTTGCCTCCATCCCATTATGAAATCGCGGCTGAGGATACAGCAGATATCATGAAGATCCGTCGCGATAAACTCCCGGAGGTCGCAGATAAATATTACCGACACCTTGCTGGCGAAGTCGACATCCGGGCAACGGATGCCAGCGAAATCGTTGAAGTTGTGCGTCACGACGATGGGCGTCTCGAGCTTTCAATTTTCACCATCCAAGATGGCGAGAAACTTCCTACGCCTTATTATCACCGGATATTCGATCCCGAAGACACCGATGATGTCCGTCTTTTCCTTAACGGAGGAGATGATCGCGTGCTGATCTCGGGGAATGGTCCAGACGAGGTCAATCTTCGCATCATCAGTGAGGCTGGGCAGAATGAAGTGACCGATTCCTCGAAGGAAGGGGGAACCAGGATCTATGACTCCCGGAAACAGGGCGGCGTGACTGCCCCGGGTGTAAAAGTCAATCAAAAACATTATACCCCTCCAGAGCCGGTCATGTTCCAACCGCCACCCAGAGATTGGGGGAATAGAACGCTCTGGACCAGTGTGTTGGATATCAGTGGTGACACGGGTCTGCTACTGGGGGTGGGCGTCTCCAAGGAACGTTATGGATTCCGGAGAAATCCCTTCACCCACCGCTGGAGTTCGTCACTTGCCTTTGCCACAAAGGTCCAAAGATTTAGGTTTAGCGCGGGATATGATGTCACACGGGAGAATTCCAAAGTACGTGGCAGTGTCGAATTTTTGCTCTCTGGGATTGAATCCCTGAATTTTTATGGTTATGGCAATGAAACATCCAGGCCTGAAGATGAAGACCTTGCAGCCGTATTCCGGAGAACCATCAGTCTGAAGCCGAATATCAAATTCTCACTGGCACCCCACTGGACTCTCCAAGTCGGGACTTTTTTAGAGTATTCGGAAACCCAAGACGATCCAGATCACATCGCAGGAATCTTGGATCCCTATGGGAGCGGTGATTTCTGGCAGGTGGGATTCCTGACCGAGCTCGTGTACGATACACTCGATTCCCATGCCTGGCCAAAGCTGGGCACGTTGTTAAGAATCAAGGGAGATTACTACCCCCAATGGCTGGATATCGAAGAAGGGGACTACGGATCCCTCGAAGGGCTTCTTGGGGGAGTGTATCCGCTATCCGAGAAATTTGTGCTGGCCGCCCTTATTGGCGGGAGGAAGGTCTGGGGGCATTATCCTTACTTCCAGGCCGCCTACGTTGGCGGAAGTAGAGTTTTACGTGGGTTCGACAGCGAGCGTTTTGCCGGCGATTCATCGCTTTACGCCAATCTTGAGCTGAGAGTCCCTATCTCCAGGTTCTTCCTTGTTCTGCCGGGCGAGTTTGGCATCTATGGTTTTGTCGACACCGGCCGCGTATTTCTTGAGGGAGAATCATCCAAGAAATGGCACACTGGATATGGAGTGGGCCTATGGGTCGCGCCTGTTATTCGACAGTTCACAATGAGTTTGGCTATAGCGGGAAGCGATGAGGGACCAAGGGTTTATTTCAGGTTCGGATTTGGATTCTAAAAGAGTGGCGCAACCAAAGAAAAAATTCCGTCTCAGCTTATCGACAAGTATATTCCTGGGTTTGATTTTGGGGATCATGTGCGGGATTTTTTTCGGAGAGGACTGCTCTTTTTTAGCTCCCCTGGGAGATGTGTTCCTCGGACTCATGAAGATGTCGATTATGCCTTATATCATGGTGTCGCTAATTGTAGGTATAGGGTCTCTCTCGAAAGAACAGGCAAAACTACTCCTGGCGAAAGGAGGATTGTGGTTCGTTTTACTCATAACAATTAGCATCGCCGTTATTCTGCTCATACCGCTCTCTTTTCCCACGTTAACAACAGCATCGTTTTTCAGCAAAAGCATGCTCCAGCCAAGGGAAGGCGTCGACTTTATCCGGCTATTCATTCCCTCCAATCCTTTCCAATCTCTAGTGAATAGTTTTATTCCCGCGATAGTTCTTTTCAGCATTGCGATCGGTGTAGCCCTTATGGGCCTCAAAAACAAACAGAACTTGATACAACCGCTCGCCACTCTAAGTCAAGCCCTCACAAAAATTGCCAAATTTGTCATCAAACTGGCTCCATTGGGCATTTTCGGCATAGCTGCGAGCGCTGCGGGCACTGTGACACTGGAAGAGTTGGGCCGTCTTCAAGCCTATTTCTTGAGCTTCATTGTGACAGCCATTCTTCTTGTTTTCTGGATCTTGCCCACAGTCGTCACTACATTTACGCCTTTTTCGTACAGAGATGTGCTCAAATTTTACAAGGATGCCCTCATCACCGCTTTTGCCACAGACAGCCTGTTTATTGTTTTGCCTCTTTTGATAGAGAACAGCAAAGAGCTGTTTAAAAAGTACAAGATGAAGGATGAAGAATCGGCTTTCGTTTCGGATATCGTTATTCCCATATCTTTCAATTTCCCTCTCATTGGGAGGCTAATGTCCCTACTTTTCGTTTTTTTTACGGCTTGGTTCTACGGATCGCCCATACCAGTCATGGAATATCCTAAGCTTGTGGTGGCTGGTTTCGTCAGCCTTTTCAGCAAAACGTATATTGCGCTGCCATTTTTGCTCGATATTCTCCATATCCCAACTGATATCTTTGAGCTTTATCATTTGACCCAGATCCTGAACGGCCGGTTCGCGACGCTAGTGTCCACCGTCCATCTTCTGGTTTTAACCATCCTTGTCATGGCCGCCATTCAGAAGGTTATATCCTTTAGGCCAAAAAAGTTTGTCTTGAATGTCGGAATGTCATTGGCCTTAGTTGCCCTGAGTATTATCGGCATAAGATCTTTTCTCGGCTACTCATTGAACGATGAATACACCAAAGATAAAGTGATCGCCAGCATGCAACTTCTGGAAAAACACGCGCAAACCATTGTACACACCTCGGTGCCCACCTCCCAACCTGAATCCTTGGCCGGACAGTCGGCCCTCGATCGCATTCGTGCAAACGGTGTTATCCGTGTGGGATATTCAAAAGGTTGGATTCCCTTTTCTTACTTCAACCAGAATGACGAGCTCGTAGGGTTTGATGTTGAAATGGCTCATATACTGGCCAAAGAGTTGAATGTCGACCTGGAATTTATCCCTACTGACTTTGAAACCGTAGACGAGCAGCTCAACAGCGGCATTGTAGATATCATCATGGCCGGAGTCCCGAAAACTACCAGATTTATGAAACGATTGAGGTTCTCGGACTCTTACCTGGATTTGACACTTGCCATCGCTGTTGAAGACCATCGCCGAAGAGAATTTCAAAGTATAGAGAAAATTCAGAGAATGCGCGATTTGAAGATCGGAATTCCTTTTGGAGACCGATATTACAATGAAAAGCTCAAACGAATCCTTCCGTCTGCAGAAATCGTTATCCTTGATTCAGTCGAGGAATTCTTCCAAGAAAAACGAAATGACCTGGATGCTCTCATTGTTAGCGCGGAAGGCGGATCTGCGTGGACATTAATTTATCCCCAGTATCAGATCGTTATTCCTGAATCCGTTGACTATGTTCAGCCAGTGGGTTACCCAATACCCAAGGGAGATCCGGATCTAGTGAACTTTATCAATGGATGGTTAGAATTCAAGAAAAAAGATGGAACGATCGATAGGCTTTATAACTATTGGATCTTGGGTATCGGAGCGGAAGACAAGGGCCATCGCTGGTCAATTATCCGGGATGTGCTTCATTGGGTCGATTAGTCTTATTTTTGAATAAGTGAAAAACTATAATATGGACGTCAGCTGTAATCTATCCTGCTTTAACTGGCTTTTTGAGGGTCGATTCAGGGAATCATTTTCTTATAGATTATCGCCGTCAAATCAATTCCGGAGAATATCAGTTTTCCCATATACCACTAAGGTGTTATTGCGCTTTTCTTCCACCGTACGTATATTTCAATTTGGAT
>WTAW01000037.1 GCA_013139435.1 Candidatus Aminicenantota bacterium
GGGGCTTTTCCCACCTCGACTAAGCACAAACGGCAACCGCCGTAGTTGCTCAGGCCGGGATTGTAGCAGAGAGTCGGAATTTCGAGGCCATAAAATTCACAGGCATCACGGATAGTCCATCCTTCCTCGACCTGTACTTCTAAATTGTTAATTTTCATGTTTATCATATGTTTTGTCCTAAAGCGTTTATGCCATCCTCGGTTTCAAGTTCACACCGCAAGCATCTTCGGGCTTCTTTCAAGGCCATTTCCTTTGTCAATGTTAATGCCACTTCTTTAAAGTTTTTTCGACGTTCCGCGGGGGGGAGCCTGTGTATTTCGGACCTTTGCGCGTTTTCGATTTCTTCCTCTGTCAGCTGAACAGGAGGGATGTAGACAGATGGTCTGGAGAGCTTGTACTCTCTAGCTATGGGTTTGCCCTGCAGGTAATTATCAATGGACTCCGCGGCTCTTTTTCCCGCTCCAATGGCATTAACAACACTGCTCGGTCCGGTGACAACATCTCCGCCTGCGTAAACGTTTTTCCGGCCAGTCGCGCCGGTCTCTTCATCAGCAATGATTGTATCCCATCTGGAAAGCTTAATATCGTCATTTTCATGGATGAAAGAAGTGTCAGGTCTCTCACCGATAGCAGGAATGATGGTGTCGAATTCCAGTGAGAACTCAGAGCCACTTATGGGGACCGGGCTCCGTCTTCCACTCTCATCCATTTCTCCCAATTCCATCCTTATGCATTCGATGCCAGTGATTTTTCCATTATTCGTCAGAAATCTAATGGGTGCGACCAGATATTGAATCTCTATTCCTTCCTCTAGTGCGTCTTCGATTTCCTCATCATATGCGGGCATTTCCTTTCTTGTTCGTCTATAGAGGATGGTGATTTTTTCTGTATTCTTATGACGGATGGCGACGCGCGCAGCATCGATAGCTGCATTGCTGCCACCTATGATTCCTACATTTGCGCCGAGTGGCACTTCTTTTCCCAGATTTACCTGTGTCAGTAGCTCCATACCCGGAATGACTCCTTCCGCTGTTTCTTCTGGGATGGCAAGTTTCATTGATTTATGTGCTCCAGTGGCGATGAATGCGGCTTTGAATCCTTGGCGGGTGAGATCGTCGACAGTAAGATCTTTCCCGAGAGTAGTGTTTGTTTTTAATTGTACGCCAGATTTCAGGATGAATTCGATATCCGACTTCAAAACTTCCTTTGGAAGTCGGTGCTCTGGAATTCCTAAGGCTAACATTCCACCCGCAACCGCTTGTGATTCAAAAACGGTCACATCATATCCCAACATGTTCAGTGTATAGGAGGCAGCCAGTCCAGCGGGTCCAGATCCGATGACTGCCACTTTAATATTATGTCTTTTCCGCATTTGGATGGGCAGAGGGTCCTTGCCGTTCTCAACTGCCCAATCTATTACAAATCGCTTAAGAGCCCGGATTGCGATGGGTTCGCCGAATTCTCCGGTTCGACAGACAGATTCGCACTGATGGTCGCAAACACGGCCACATACAGAGGGAAGAGGATTATCTTTCCGGATCACTTGATAAGCTTCTTCGAATCTCTCTTGCGCGATCAAGGCTATATAGACCGAAGCTTCCTGGTCTGTCGGACAGATGGACTGGCACGGAGCGGAAACGATTTCCTTACAGACCATAGCAGGACATCTTTTTTTGCGGATGTGTTCCTCATATTCGTTTCGGAAGTATCTGAGCGTGGACAAAACGGGATTGGATGCCGTCTGACCCAGCCCGCACATCGAGGCGTCTTTGACGGCAACGGCAAGTTCTTCGAGAAGGTCGATGTCTTCCATTTTTGCACGTCCTTCGCTGATCTTGGTAACGATCTCCCATAACCGCTGTGTGCCTTCGCGGCAGGATATGCATTTGCCGCAGCTTTCATCACGGAGGAAATTCAAAAAGTATTTGGCAACATCCACCATACAGGTGTTTTCGTCCATGACGATCATACCGCCAGAGCCCATGATCGAGCCAGCCTTTATGAGGCTCTGGTAATCAATGGGGAGGTCCAGTTTCTCTTTGGGAAGACATCCTCCGCTAGGCCCACCAGTCTGGACGGCTTTGAATTCTTTCCCGTCAGGAATGCCACCTCCTATGTCAAAGATAACTTCGCGCAGGGTGATCCCCATCGGAACTTCGACGAGTCCCGTGTTGTTGATCTTTCCCACCAGAGAAAATATTTTGGTTCCCTTGCTACCCTCGGTTCCGATTTTTGCATACCAATCAGCCCCTTTGTTGATAATAATGGGCACATTGCCCCAGGTTTCCACGTTGTTAATGTTTGTTGGTTTTTTCCACAAACCCTTTACAGCCGGAAATGGCGGACGCTGGCGGGGCTCACCTACACCTCCCTCAATGGAGGTGATCAAGGCTGTCTCTTCTCCGCAGACAAAGGCGCCAGCACCTCTGTAAATATTGACTCTAAAGTTATATCCAGACCCGAGAATATTCTCCCCCAGGAGTCCTAAAGCTTCTGCGTCTTTGATGGCAATAGTGATGTGCTTGAGCGCTACAGGGTATTCATCTCGGATGTAGATGTAACCCTCGTCGGCGCCGATAGCATAGGCTCCGATGATCATGCCTTCTAGAACTCGATGGGGATTTCCTTCCATCAGGCTGCGGTCCATGTAGGCGCCTGGGTCCCCCTCATCTGCATTGCAGATGATATACTTTTTATCGCCCTTTGCTTTTCTTGAAAATGCCCATTTGTTTCCTGTGGGAAAACCAGCTCCGCCCCTCCCTCGGAGTCCCGACTGTTTGATTTGTTCGATAACATCTTCGGGAGTCATTTCCTCGAGAACCTTGGCTAGAGCATTGTAGCCACCCACTGCAAAATAATCATCGATCTTTGTGGGCTCGATCTGCTCGTTGTCTCCGAGCACGATCCGCAACTGTTTCTTATAAAAATCAATATCCGGCCCACTGGATTTCACCTCTTCTGTGTCGTGTTCCTTGTAGAGCAACCGGTCGATAATTTGGTCGTTGAGTACTGTCTCCTGGATGATGGCTTCTGCATCCTCTGGCTGAACATTCTGGTAGAACAAATTCTGCGGTAGGATGATAATGTTGGGCTCAGCCTCGCAGAACCCGTGGCAGCCTGTGATTTTAACCGAGACTCGATCCTCTAACTTATTTTCCTGGATCACTCTCTCTAATTCTTCGACGACCTTCAAGGAACCACGCGCTCGCCCGCATGTCCCGGCGGACACGGTGAGGACTGTGCGCTTCTCTTCTTCCTTTCTCTTAGATTCGTGCTGGATTATTTGTTTCAGGTCTTCGAAGGACTTCAGTTTCATATCAGTCATTGATCTTCTCTTTTTTTTCGAGTTTCCTCACGATCTTTCCCGCGTTTCGGATGCTGGTCTGGGCGTAGTATTCGCCGTCTGCAACGACTACGGGTCCGATGGCACAACACCCAAGACAAGCGACAGAATCCAGGCTGTATTTGCCGTCCTCCCGTGTGTGGCCTACTTCAAGGTTGAGGTTCCGTTCGAATTCCCCGAGAATTTTTGGAGCGCCTCGAACGTGACAAGCTGTACCTACACAAACCGTAATCTGGTGTTCACCCTTGGGTTCCATGCTGAAGGCATTGTAGAATGATGCCACAGAGATGATATCTATCAGGGGAACAGCCAAGGCCTGAGAGACCATGTTGAGAGCCACGGGTGGAAGGTAATTGTATGTAGCCTGGAAATCTTGAAGGATGGGAATCAGAGATCGTTTTTCCTGGGGATGTTTTTGTATGATACCTTCAAATTCTGCCTGATCATGAAGCATGTTGATCTCCAAAATTTATAATATATATTTTATTTAATTCCCAATTTTGCCTTCGGGGAAGAAATACTTTTCCTTGAGAGCAGAAGACACTTATGTGAATATTACGATTATGATTACTCCTTTGTAAAGTCCGTCAATATAAATATTATTATTAATATAAGTTAAAATATGACATTGATATATAGCAGATGAAATAATGAAATGTCAAGGAGTTTCACTGGCGATTCTGTTTGGCTGTTTCGTTATAAATGTGGTTCCATTTTTCCACGATTTTACAGAGTGGCTGGATCAAATGTTCTCCGCTGCCATGGATAGGACGTAATTCCTCTGCTAGCTCAGAGTAGCCCTTCCGGTCCAGCCAAGAAGAGAAGATATCATTGTCGGATAATATCTGGATTTGGGCTGGGTTTGCGACATGGAGCTGGTCTAAGAGATCATCCAGGTTGTAGACTTTTTTTTCGTCTATCACCAAAGGCATGTTAGTTACTCGAAACATTTCTCTTTCCAAATGCTGCTTTAGCACGGAGATCAGTTTTCGTCCATGGTCATGCATGGGCCGGAGCACATCTCCCAGGTCCCGATAACTGTGCATGTACAACCATGTGGAGAAGCTGTCTTTCTCCGCATAAGCTTCCAGGGTTTCTCTCAGTCTTTGGGCTTTTTGTGTGTTTTTTCCAGACTCATCCAGGATTTCAGTCATCTCTTGTATGTTTTTGATCCTATAGAGAACGTTTCCGGTTATATCTCTGATGATGAAGTCGCCGATCCCCGTGTGGTCTAGAATATAACTCCTGAGTGTATCCAGGCTCTCAGGGTCTCCTTTGGGCAGAATAAAAGCGGTGTTTTTGAAAGATTCTGTTTCCTTTGTTTTGGATGCGATGATAGTGGGGATCCTCGGGTAATATTTTTGGACCAAGTTGACCAGGTCTTTACCCGCATCGCTTTTGAGGTTTTTCCCCTTGGGAAAGAATATATCTGTTATCAAACAGATAACGTCGTCACCGTGTCCACGGGAGAGGTAATCTTTTGCATTAATCTCTGATTCCTGTTCTACACCGAACAGGAACTGCAAAGACTCCTCATGGGTTCGCGTGAATATAACATCTGCTCGCTGTCCGATTATGCTGTAGAGGACCGGCAGAAATTGTGAGAACCATCTGGGTTCATCATCCACGATCAGAAAGATGAAACGTCTGACATTCGAATAAAAATTGACATTCAGTTGGTCTTCTGCCGCTCTCACGACAGATTGGATGATCTTGTGGGGTGCGCAGTCTGTTTTATTGTAGGCGAAGACAAAATTTGCTTTTTTTGTGTAAGGGTATTTTTGTTGAGTTACGGAGGGAGGGGAACAATGGATAAGCTCGTTTGCCGAAAGGAGGGCGACGATGACATCTTTGTTTTTTTGTCGGATTTGTTCTGTGTTGGCAAGATTTAGGGCGACATCATCCAGGATCAAGACCAGGGCGCCATCAGATCGAATGTTTTCTAAAGAGAAAGGATCAGAAAGAACATCGACTGTGATCCATGGCATGTTTTTCCCTAAAACGTCCTTTGTTTGACGTATCTGTTCATCAGCAGAAAAGATGAGGACATTCTGGATTTTTACAGGATTGATGATCCGAGGAGTGAACGCATACTCTTTTTTTTGAGCCAAAGAGAGTTCTTCTTTTTTAGTCATGAGCTTTTTCCATTTTATTCAGTGACGATACAGCGCTGATTTTTTGAATCTGCATAGATTTTAACTTTTTTCGGGAATGTCAACACTCTCAACACCTCGTCTTTATTCGATCCACTGAAAAACCAGGGATCGATCGTGTCCTGTGTTGGAGCGATGTATCCGTATATGACATTGTTACTGATCAAGTTTGTTAAAAAATGTGTGCCCTGAGTTCCATACATGCGCGTTTGAAGCCTTTTTTGTTCTTCATCATAACCACCCTGAAGCATATACAGAAAATGACTTCCGTAAACTCCTCCTGAAAGGCTGCTGTCTTCAGGAAGAGGCTCAGAGCGGCCTGCAATGTCCACCCCGTATTCAAAGATGGCTGCGGCTCTGTCTACGTTCCTGTAGTCCACTTGAATGCCCCAATCTCTGTTCGAGCTGCCCAAACGTCCAGGAACGATCAGAATATAGCTTTTGTTTTGTTTACGCATTTTTGTGTTGAAATCTGATATTTTATTGACTGCGTCATCATGTAAGCTTTTCCTATAAACGAACGGCGATACCACGAGTGCATGTTTGATGCCTATTTTGATGCCATGTCCTTGAAGGTTGCTTATAGAAAGATAAGTGTGACCGGTGTGTTCTGGAATTTGTATTTTCTCTACGGGTAACGCCGGTAATTGAGTCAATTGAACGACGTGGAACCGGCCGACTTCTTCATCCCTTCCATGGCTATCAATGTTGAACACGAATTCTATCTGAAAATGCGAGGTGACCTTTTCTGCGATGGTCTCCAATATTTCTCTTAAACTGGTTTTAAAACCGAAATGGTTGTTTTGGATCAGTTCCTCTATTGTGATCAAATTGTTCTGAACGCCAAGGAGTTTGATCCTCTGGGTGTTGGCAAACCTGACGTGGAGTGTTTTCATGGTCT
>WTAW01000092.1 GCA_013139435.1 Candidatus Aminicenantota bacterium
AGGGTGACGATCGTGCCCGGTCTCCCATTGAGAAAGGGCTTAAAGCGCAGCTCGGAAAATTGCCCGAATTTCCCGACAAGCCTTTCTCTTCCGAGAAACATTTTGAGAGGATAAAAATCTCTTCCAAGGGCAATCCCAAAATCTTCATTTTTGTATCCGATTTTTGTATTCACGCCGTAGAGGCCCATAATTTTTTTGACTCTTTCGTTATTAGGATCGATCGGCGTGTATGGATCCTCATCGAACAGCTGGGATAAAACCTGTGTGGGGCCGAACTTTTCCTCGATCATTGTGTTTATGACTTCTTGAATTCTTCCTCCGGAAACGCGGCTCTGATTCGAGTTCGTCAGCATCACAACTCCAATCTTTAATTCAGGATACATCGTCATGGATGTGATAAATCCATACCCGCCTCCGCCGTGATGGAGGAAATACGTCCCACTGACAAAGGATTTGAGCAGGCAGAGACAATATCCGGCCTTCTGGCTCGTTTCGGGGAATTGAACTGTGTGCATCTCTTCAATTAGATCTTTGCGCAGAAGCTGTTGCCCGTTAATGCGGCCTTTGTTGATATGAAACTGGAGATATTTAGCCATATCCGGAATGTTGGTGTACACTCCGCCGGCGGGTATCATGGGGATATCGACTGGAACCCCATCGGGGATTTTACTCGTCGGTGAGATATGTCCGATGGCCCTGTTTGTTTTTTTCTTTATTTCTTCAAAATTGAGTGTGGTCTGAGTCATCCCTATCGGATCCAGCACTTTTGTCTTTATGTACTCCCAGAAAGGCATGTTGGCCTTTTTCTGAAGGATGTAGCCAGCGAGATCGATCCCGAGGTTAGAGTATGAATAACGATAGCCCACAGGATAACGAAGCCAGGAATCCGATATGCTCAACACATGTTCCTCGAAGGTGTGTGGACGGCAGTCAAAGTTCCCTCCGAGGGGGGCTTCGTGTGTAAAACCTGCCCTGTGGGCGAGGAGAAGGCGAAGAGTCATTTTCTGTTGCGGGTGCTCTTCGTAGGGACTGTTGACTGTAAAATCAGGAAGATAGGTCGTGATCGTTTCATCCAGGTTTAAAAGACCGTCCTGGACGGCAAATAGGATACCAAGGGCTGTAAAACTCTTTGACATGGATTGAATGCTGAAAATGGTTTCGGAATCGATGGGCCTGTCTTGATTTCGAGTGGTACGGCCGTAGACTTGCTGCCAGTGGATCTTTTCATCATCCACAACGACAATAGCCATGCCCGGGATGTCTGTTTCTTTAAACCAGGAAGGAATCTTTGATTTGAGCTCTTCGACAACTCGAGTAATTAGAAAAGGGTCAGAGGGCTCTTTTTCTATTTGGGGAGACTGGGATGGATCTGCCGTTAAAATGAGAGGGATAATAAATAAAAACAGAAAGACCAGAGTTATGGTTAGGGTTAGGTTTTTTGAATGTTTCATAGACCTCTTCTCCTTTAGGGATAATTTTTTAGGGGAACATATATTCTTTAAGGACATTTATATATAGAATACGGTGTTGGATGTAAAATGGTTATTCGCCTTAAAAGCTGATTTTGCCCCTCACAATGATGCGTTTAAGGCTATTTTTAGACGAATTATTCGAGTTAACTTATTTATTATTAATGAGTTCCTGTGGCCCGTCCCCGATCTACAATCTAATAATCCACAATCTACTCATACCTTAGAGCTTTGACAGGGTCTGCTACGGCGGCCTTCAATGAATGATAGCTAACTGTAAGAATCGCAATAAAGAGTGCCAGAGCTCCTGCCAAGAGAAATGTCCACACGTTTAGACTCGTCCGATAGGCGAAATTTGCGAGCCATTTCATCATCGCAAAATAGGCAACGGGCCAACCAATGATATTGGCCAAAAGCACCCATTTTGAAAACTCCTTCGAGAAGAGAAACACTATGCTCGACACAGAAGCTCCCAACACTTTACGGATACCGATCTCTTTGATGCTCTGTTCTGCGGTGAATAGAGCGAGACCAAAAAGTCCTAGGCAGGCTATAAAAATCGCCAAAAAAGCAAAATAGCCAAAAAGCTGGAGAAGCTTATTCTCTGATCTGTATTGCTGATCGAATCTCTCATCCACAAAATAATAAGAAAAGGGATAGTTGGGGCGAAATTCCTGCCATTTGCTCTGTAGAAAAGCCATGGTTCCAGGAATGTCATTGGGACTGATCCTCACAGCCACTTGATTCAGGGAATGCGAGGAGAGGACCATCACGATCGGGGCAATTGTGTGGTGTATGGATTCGAAATGAAAATCCTTGACGACGCCGATGATTTGGCCCTCCTGGCGTCCATAACCAAATTCTTTTCCGATAGCGTCCTGAGGAGATGACCATCCGATCTCCCGCGAAGCCGTTTCGTTAAGGATAAAAGCATTTGTCGTATCGGTGGGCATTTCTTTAGAAAAGTTACGGCCGGCTGCAAGCTCCATCCCGAATGTGGGGATATAATCGTGGTCGACTCTCAAAAGAGCTATCATAAAGTCAATGGGTCCGCTTTTCTCCCCCCGGATGACACGGGCACCCGAAGAATCAAGCAAACGACCGGAGGGCACACGTTTTGCAGCCGAGACGCTAATGATGTTCTGGTTCTCGAAGAGCTGTGTCTTGACCGATTCCAATTGGCTGCTGATTCGAGGGCTCGAGGGCAGGATCACGACCTGGTCTTTATCAAAGCCGAGGTTTTTGTTTCTGATATATTCCAGCTGAGAGGTCACCACCCCCACGCAAATGATCAGCACGATGGAGATCGCAAACTGAAAAACAACGAGCACAGTCCGGAGGGAAAGCTTTCTGCGCCTCTGTTCCTTTGTTCCTTTCAAGACCGTCGAAGGTTTAAAACTGGAAAGAAAAACGGCGGGATAAAGACCAGACACGATCCCCACAAAAACAGCCACAACGATCAAACCGGCCGGCAATGCCATATTTTCCGAAAGATTCAGCACAAGCTCTCTATCTATGAACTGATTGAATCTTGGGAGGAGAAGCTTGACCAAGATCAAGGAAACTGCCAATCCAGCAAATGATGTAAGGAGAGACTCACTCAAGAACTGCTTGATCAATTGAGAACGATTCGCACCTACAACTTTACGCAGTCCGACTTCTTTGGCCCTGTGAGATGAGCGAGCCGTGGAAAGGTTCATGAAATTGATGGCGGCGATCATCAGTACAAAGAAAGCGATAACAGAAAAAATATAAACGTAGGTGATGTCGCTGTTGGGCTCTATCTCAGAATCCAAGTGAGAATGAAGATGAATGGCTGTAAGAGGCTGAAGGATGAGCTGTGTCCGTTGGCTCATTCTTTCATCCATATGTCTGTCTATAAAGGGATTGAGCTGCTGTTTGAGTAAGTTGATATCATAGTTTTCTGGCATTAGAAGATACGTGGCGTAATTATTGCTTCTCCAACTTTGGAGCTCATCGTCTCCCACGATGGCCTCGTAAGTCTTAAACGAGCCGAGAAAATCAACATGAAAGTGAGAATTGTGGGGCAATGATGTGATCACTCCGGTCACTTTGAGGTCTGCTGCTTGCCCACCGGCTTCGACACGCATTGTTGAGCCGATGGGATCTTCGGACCCAAAATATTTGTGGGCCATTTCCTCGGTGATCACGACCGTTAATGGATCTGTGAGAGCACTGGAGGGATCGCCCTTTATCATGTTGAAACTGAAGAGATCAAACACATCCTCTTCTGCAAAAAAGAAGAGGTCTTCTTCAAAATAGGTATCCCCGTGGCTAACTAGCAACCCACCTGTTCCGATTATTCTTACGGCGTGTTCGATCTCAGGGAAATCATTTTTGAGAAGGGGTCCAATGGGAGGCGCCACAAATGCGAGATGAAGGCTGACAGCGCCATCCTCGTTGAGCCAGCGGCGAGTCACTCTGTAGATGCGATCGTGATTTTCGTGGAATCTATCAAAGCTCAATTCATCGCGCACAAAAAGGAGTATTAGAATGCAGCACGTCAATCCGATGGCAAGACCCAGGATATTTATGGTCGATTGAGTTTTTTGCCTTTTGAGATTTCTGAAAGTGGTTTTGAGATAATTTCTCAACATGACAAACCTCCAGTAGAAAAGATCGGATACAAGGCTTGGGAGAGATTCAAGCACGCGAAAGCCGAACCAGATGCGAGCTTTTATAAGACCATCGCTATCGGCCATTGCCTGATAGACCTCATTCAGATCGTCAGTGAATTCAAGGTATTCCGTTTGGTTTAGGAGAGCTTTCAGAAGGAGTCGCAAAATCCAGGGCGGATTGGAGGGGGTTTTTGATCTGGCCTTGTTGGTCTTCATTTTCTATGACTATTTTTCAAATTCCAATCGTGTGTCACCATCCCAGAGGGAAGAATTGACGCAGGCAATTTCCTGGAGGACTTGCCTCCCTTCCGAAGTGAGCTGGTAGTAATATTTTCTCCGGCCGCCACGTGCTGCGAGCGGTGTGCTGGCAATCTTTTCGACATAACCTTTGGCCTTCATCTTCTTTAAGGTCTTATAGATAGCACCAAAAGCCCAGTGAATGCCGATATCCTCGTAGACCTGTTCGCGGATGGTTACTCCGTAGGCTT
>WTAW01000181.1 GCA_013139435.1 Candidatus Aminicenantota bacterium
GGAACTGAAGATGTAGAATTCCTCCTGAGCACCAATCCCGGAGAGGACCCGAAGCCTCTCCGTAAGATCGCCTCAGGAGGGGAGCTCTCTCGCATCATGCTGGCACTAAAAACGATCGGCAAGGACACAGAAACAGACAAGACTCTGATCTTCGATGAGATCGATTCCGGCATCGGAGGAAAGACAGCAGAATTTGTCGCACAAAAACTTAAAGATCTTGCGATGGATAATCAGGTCATCTGTATCACCCATCTCCCCCAGATCGCATCCTTTGCCCCCCATCACTTTAAAATTGAAAAAGCGATCAAAAACAACAGGACGTTCACCACTGTGAAAAAACTTTCCTTTGATGAACGCATTGCAGAGATCGCCAGGCTTTCAACGGGAAGCCATATCACCCAAGCCGCCCTTCAAAATGCCAAAGAGATGCTCCAGCACAATCTCCGTATGGATGTAAGATAAATGAAAAGCCCTGGTTCGCGATTGGCCAACAAAAAATTTTTCATCCATACCTATGGATGTCAGATGAACGAGAACGATTCCGAGCGGATATCAGGATTGCTCAGGGACGAAGGCGCTTTGCCTGAGGATTCGATAGAAAGCAGCGATATCATCATCATCAACACATGTGCTGTTCGGCAAAAATCCGAGGAAAAGTTCTACTCGCTTCTAGGTCGTTTGGCAGAGCTTAAGAGGAAAAAAGACATAACCGTGGGCGCTGTAGGATGTGTAGCCCAACTCTACCGCTCCGGACTGATCGAAAAGAAGCCCGTTATAGATTTTGTGATAGGGCCGGATAATTATGGGCAGATCCAGGACATCCTCGCAAAGCAGACCGACGAAAAGATCGTTTCTACTCGTTGGAGGAGCGAGTGGCATGAGGTGCCATCACACATAGTCCACAGAAATGGAAAAACCAGTGCTTATACAACTATCATGGAGGGATGTGACAATTTTTGTTCCTATTGTATCGTCCCTTTCACAAGGGGCAGAGAAAAACACCGACCCGAACGGAATATCGTCGAGGAAATCAGGCAGTTGGCCCAGGGAGGGTATCTCGAAATTCAGCTCCTCGGTCAGAATGTGAACTCTTATAGAGATCCCGAAACAGGATTTCCCTTCGAGCACCTTTTGGAAAAAGTCAACCGCATCGAAGGGATCCAGTGGATCCGATTTTTGGCATCTCATCCCAAGGATCTACCGCCTAGTCTTGCCAGAACCATGAAGGAAGCCAAAAAGATCTGCCATCAGCTTCATCTTCCATTACAATCGGGTTCTTCTGATGTCCTCAAGAAAATGGGCAGAGGTTATACAAAGGAGGAATATCTCGAAAAAATCCGAATGATCCGATTTCACATGCCTGATATGAGTTTCAGTACAGATATTATTGTTGGCTTCCCGGGAGAGACGGACAATGACTTTGAACAAACCATCGAAGTCTTAAAAAAAGTCCGTTTCACCAATATTTTTTCTTTTCGCTATTCACCGCGTCCCCGCACCGCCGCAGCAAAGATCGACGATTCTGTCCCATTTGCTGCTAAAAGAGAAAGGCTTTTAGTGGTTCAAGATGTCCAAAAACAGATCCAACTAGAGCACAACTCCTCGTTGATCGGAAAAACGGAAAAAGTCCTCTGTCTAGGGAAAAGCAAAAAAGATCCCCAAAGATACTCAGGCCGGAATGAAGCCTATCAGGTCGTGAATTTTCACTCCGAACACGATGTCATCGGCCAGTTTGTTGAGGTCCGCATCACATCCTGCGGCCCTTACTCTCTCCACGGTGCAATCAAGTCATAGTTTCCAGACAAATTGGCTTTGTGCTGTCGAGGTAGCTTGACCCATTGTCAATTTGTCAATTTGATTGAAAAGTCATGATTTTTGTGCTATAAAGTCTTAAATTTTTAAAAGGAATTAAAAATGACACTACTCGATCTGATCCCTTACTCTTTTATCATCGGATTTATCGGCTTGATGATGGCCATTTCCATATATTTTCTGGTTAAGAGTTACCCCAAAGGTAATGAAGTCATGCAGGAAATCGCTGAAGCCATTCATTCCGGAGCTATGGTGTTTTTAAGAAGAGAATACATGTTCATAACGATTTTTGTAGCGGTCCTATTTATCGTTCTCTGGAGGCTCTTTTCCATATACACTAGCCTGGCTTTCCTTTCGGGAGCCGGTTGTTCTATGCTGGCAGGATTTATCGGGATGAAGGCCTCGACGCGTGCAGCTGTACGGGTAACACAAGCTGCGATTTCAGATGGAGCCGCACAAGCGCTGACTGTAGCCTTTCAAGGGGGGGCGGTCATGGGAATATCTGTCGCCGCTCTTGGAGTCGTAGGAATTAGTGTGTTTTACTTTTTCACCAGAGATCCCATTATCATCAACGGATTTGCCATGGGGGCCAGTTCCGTAGCTCTTTTCGCTCGTATCGGAGGGGGGATCTACACAAAAAGTGCCGATGTCGGTGCAGACCTTGTCGGAAAGGTCGAAGCTGGCATTCCGGAAGATGATCCGCGGAATCCCGGAGTTATCGCAGATAACGTCGGAGATAATGTGGGTGACACTGCGGGCATGGGAGCGGATCTCTTCGAATCTTATGTCGGCTCGGTCATCGCATCCATGGCCCTCGGTGCCACTTTGACACCCACACTGAATCACATGTCCCTGCCGCTTCTTCTCATCGTCGTGGGTCTCTTCTGTTCACTCATTGGAGTATTATCCATAAAAATATTGAAGAATTTTAATCCACAGTCCGCCTTGAGGAATTCTACATATATCAGTGCTGCTCTGTTTCTTGTGGGGGCTTTTTTCTGCGTGAAGGCCCTGCTCGGAAATCTCAATATCTTTTATGCTGTTGTGAGTGGCATGATCGCCGGTGTTCTGATAGGGCTTGAAAGCGAATATTTTACGTCAGGCCCTCCTATAAAAACTCTTGCGAAAACCGCTCAGACTGGCAGTGCGCCCACTATCATCATGGGAATGGCTATCGGGTTTCAGAGCACGATACTCCCTCTTCTCACGATAGTTGTCGCAATATTTGTCTCCCACAAATTGGGAGGTCTCTATGGGATAGCTCTTGCAGCTGTGGGCATGCTCTCGACGATAGGGATCGTTATGACGACAGACTCTTATGGACCCATTGCGGACAATGCAGGAGGTATCGCGGAAATGTCAAAGGCCGGTCCTGAAATACGAAAAATCACAGACAAGCTCGATGCATCTGGTAACACAACTGCTGCTATCGGTAAGGGTTTCGCCATAGGGTCTGCGGCACTGACAGCTCTGGCTCTCTTCTCTGCCTATCAAAAAACGACCAATCTCAGTACTATCAGCTTAACAAATGTGGAAACTATCATCGGTCTTTTTATCGGAGCACTCATGCCATTCGCTATCGCCTCCTTTACCCTGAAAGCAGTAGGTCGGACTGCAGATAAGATGGTCACAGAGATCCGACGGCAGTTCAGGGAAATCAAGGGTCTTATGGAAGGTGAGGCCAAACCCGATTCCGATCGATGTATCGACATTGCCACGAATAGTGCTCTCATAGAAATGATCCTTCCCGGTCTCCTTGCGGTGATCACCCCTCTACTCGTCGGTTTCCTCATCGGGCCGGAATCTTTGGGAGGATTCCTGGCAGGAGCGACAGCCTCCGGTGTGCTCTTGGCCATTTATATGGCGAACGCCGGTGCTGCATGGGATAACGCAAAAAAGTGGATCGAAGAGGGTAATCTCGGTGGAAAAGGAACTGCGGTTCATGCCGCAGCCGTCATCGGCGATACTGTGGGAGATCCCCTGAAGGATACATCCGGTCCCTCCATGAATATTCTGATCAAACTCATGGCTGTCGTCAGCCTTGTCTTCGCTCCACTCATCCTCTGATAGTAATTTGATATTCTTCAGTTTTTCAGTTATAATTCGCGCCTCTTTGCAGCCGATTTTTGGATATGTATTGGGACCTCAAAGATGAAAGTAAACGTCTGGAACACAATCGTTCAACTGAGTAAGGAAAGAGGTGTGGAAACGGATGTGATCGTCAGCGCTATCGAAGAATCTCTCCGTGTTGCTTCGTCAGAGTACTTCAACCTGAACGAGAAAATCAATGTCATCTTCAAGCCGATAAAAGGCGACCTTCGGGTATATTCCACTAAACTCATCAAAAAAGCCCCTAAAGACGTTTCCAAGGAGATCTCTCTGGAAGATGCAAAAAAGATCGATGCAAGTGCCAAACTCGGTGATTACATCGAGATAGATCTTCCATCAAAAACTCTAGGCCGTATCGCAGCTCAAGCGGCCAAGCAAGTGATCCTCCAGAAAGTCAGAGATGCAGAGCAAGAAAAAATCTATAAAACATTCGCACCCCAATTGGGTGAAATTGTAACAGGAGTACTCCGAAGGTTTGAATCCAACAAAAACATGATCCTTGAGATCAATAAGGCGGAGATCCTGTTTCCTTCTCGCGAGAAACTGCCCACTGAAGACTTCAGAAGAGGAGACCGAGTCAAGGCCGTTATCTTCCAAGTAATAAAAGATACAAAAGGACCTCAAGTTTTTGTCTCCAGAAGTGATCCGAATTTTTTAGCAAAGCTGTTAGAGTTAGAAACTCCAGAGATCGCAAATGGGAATATCACGATCAAAGATATCGTCCGTCAGCCCGGTGAAAGGGCCAAAGTTGCCGTTTCAACCAATGAGAAAGACATTGACCCTGTTGGCGCTTGTATCGGAGTCAAAGGAAACAGGATTCTAGCGATCATCGATGAATTATCTGGGGAAAAAATCGATATCATCGAATGGTCAGATAATCCGATTGTCTATGCAAAATCTGCACTGAGCCCCGCAAAAGTGGAGAAAGTCTTCATCTTGAATAAGCAGGAACAGTCTTTACAGGCCATTGTCTCTAAAGACAATCTTTCTCTTGCCATTGGTAAAAGAGGAATTAATGTCCGGCTTGCCTCAAGACTTGTGGGTTGGAAGATTGAAATAAAAAACTAATAAATGTTGCATGGTCACACAAATGGAGATACACAAATCATGAACACGGAAACCAAAAAGAAGACGGCAAAAGCTTCGAAAGGAACAGCTAAGAAAGATCCGAAGAAAATTCAGGTCATAGAAGGCATGAATCTTAAAGAGATCAGTGAAATAATCGGGATCAAAGCCAAAGACCTCATTAACGATCTCAGGAAAAAAAGGTTCAACGTGGGGGGCAATGATACTCTGAATGCTGCATTGATGGATGCTGTCTCACAAATCACGAAAATAGACATAGATTTGATCTCTTTAGAGGAAGAGACACAAAAACAAGCAGAGAGCAAACCTGAAAACTTGGTAGAGAAGCCGCCTGTCGTAACGATCATGGGACATGTCGATCATGGAAAGACAACACTTCTCGATGCCTTCAGGGAATCCAATTTGGTTCAAAAAGAGGCGGGCGGCATCACGCAGCACATCGGAGCTTACCAGATTCTTCACAATGACCGAAAAATTACTTTTGTCGATACCCCAGGCCATGAAGCCTTTACTCAACTCAGAGCAAGAGGAGCAAAGGTCACTGATATCGTTATCCTCATTGTCGCTGCCGATGATGGAGTCATGCCACAGACAAAAGAAGCTATAAACCACGCCAAAGCGGCTGATGTTCCGATTATCGTTGCGATCAATAAAACAGATAAACCCGAAGCCGACCTTGACAGAACGAAACAACAACTTTCCCAAGAAGGGCTTTTAATCGAAGAATGGGGAGGAGACGTTGTTAGTGTCGACATCTCTGCCACTGAAAAAACAAATTTGAACGAACTTCTGGAGATGATCCTTCTCCTCAGCGAAGTCATGGAGATAAAAGGGAATCCTACAGTCCCTGCCCAGGGTGTTATACTGGAAGCTCGGTTGGACGCCCAAAAGGGACCTGTTGCCACAGTTATTATTCAGCATGGGACATTGAATCAGAGGGAGGCCTTTGTTTCCGGAATGTGCTTCGGAAAAGCGAGGGCACTATTCGATAAAAACGGAAAATCCGTAAAGAAAGCGGAACTCTCCATGCCAGTCGAAGTGCTGGGATTCTCAGAAGTCCCGAATGCCGGAGACTATTTTCAGGTTGTCAAAGACTTAGAAACGGCCAAAAGGATCGCCCAGTATCGTCTCTCCCTGGTCAAAAAGGAAGAACCCACACGACCAGAGCATCTCACATTGGACCAGCTCTTCAAGAAAATAGAAGAAGGCGATGTAAAAGAGCTCGCACTCATCATAAAAGGAGATGTCCATGGTTCGGTCGAAGTTCTGACCGATACACTCCCCAACCTCAGCACGGATAAGGTAAAAATAAAGATATTCCATGCTGCGACAGGAACAATATCTGAATCTGATATCCTTCTGGCATCCGCTTCGAATGCCATCATAATCGGGTATAATGTCAAACCCCAACAGGCTATCCTGGATATGGCGAAAGAAGAAAAGGTTGAGATCCGCAGCTACAATGTTATTTACCAACTGATAGATGACATAAAGAAGGCGATGAAAGGACTTCTCGATCCCATCTCCAAAGAGACATACCTGGGAAGGGCGGAAGTGCGCAGGATCTTTCACATCCCTCGGCTTGGATCCATTGCGGGATGCCTTGTCACCGAAGGAAAAATTACACGTAACTCTGAAGTTAGAATAATCAGGAATGATGAAGTCCTCCACAAAGGAAAGATATCCTCCCTCAAACATCTAAAGAATAATGTTACAGAAGTCAAAAAAGATTACGAATGCGGTATCGGTATCGAGAAATTCAAGGATATCCAAGAAGGCGATGCGATAGAGGCCTTCATTATCGAAAAAGTTATGCCCGAGTAAAAACTCGTCAGTTATCTTGAGTTTTAACCTGGATTATTTACGACAGATGGTTATTGGGTTCCTCTCCTTGGAAATCTACCTCCCCTATTCCCATTCTCTGAAAGAAAAGCGCAAGACAATCGTCAGCTTAAAGGATCGTGTGAAAAAAAAATATAATGTGGCCTTTGCTGAACTCGATTATCATGACAAATGGCAACGGTCTAAGATCGGAATGGTCACACTGAACAATCGGAAAACGATGATCGATTCTATCTTCCAAAAGATCATAGCCGATGCCGAAGAAAACATCGAAGGAGAGATCATTAAGACAGAGGTCCACTACTTCTAACTTGAATTATTCATAAAAGCTGCTGACAAATTTATATTCAAAAAACTCTCAATATTTTATTATCAGCATCTTTTACCCTTCGGGCGAACCAATCTCACAGCATCGCCTTCGTTGCAGCCAACTCGCGGTAGATCACTACAGCTTCGTTGGCTACTTCCTCGCCGCTACTGCGACCTTGATCCGTGAATAATCCAACTTACTGCAGGTTTATTCAATGTCCCCTTTTTAAATTCGACTAATATCAGATTTTCTATTTTGTAAGAACAAAATGCACATTCGTCATTGATTAAAACAGCGGAATGGAGTAAAAATAAGTTTTCTTCTGGATGGAAACATCCCCAGAAAGAGTAGAAGAATGGAAGAACGCCGAAGACAAAAAAAAGTATCAAGCCTCATCAAAGAAGTTCTCAGTCAGCTTATCATCGACACTATTCAAGATTCCTATGAATCCAGTCTTATCACGATCACCCGCATAGAGATCACAAAAGATCTGAAGATTGCCCACATATACCTCAGCCTCTTTGGGACGGAACACAAAGAACAGATATTGGATGTACTGAACGAGAGAATGGGATATTTCAGAAAATATATTGCCTCTCACACAAATTTAAAGTATAATCCCATGCTAATTTTTTCGTACGATCCGATCCTCAGCTACAAAGAAAAAATCGACACGCTGTTGGATCAGCTAAAAAAAGATGAAAAATCCAGTTGATTCGATAAGCCAAAAAATCCACGATAGTCAGCGTATTGTCATCACGTCACATCTACGTCCTGATGGAGATTCCATTTGCACAGGACTCGCTCTCTACTACATGGGAAAATCCTTAGGAAAGAACGTCGATCTCATCAACAAGGACAAAACACCCGCCCCTTTCAATAACTTCCCTGATATCGAGAACATCACGATAGGTCAGATCCCACCGAACAAATATGACATCGTTATTCTGCTGGAATGTGCGAATGTGTCTCGATCTGGACAGATCCATCTGGACGACACCTTTAAAATAAACATCGACCACCATCATTCCAATGACTATTATGCGGACATCGACTGGGTGGACCCTGATGCTCCTGCCGTGGCATGTTTGGCTTACACCTTGGGAGAAAAACTGGGAATCGAATTCACCTCACAGATCTCCAGCCATCTCTATTGTGGAATCGTATCCGATACGGGATCTTTCCGGTTCTCGAACACACAAGCACAAGCATTCGAGGTTTCCTACAAGCTAATCAAACACGGAGCGAATCCGATCAAAGTCTCAGAGATGCTTTTCAACAACAATTCCCCAGAAAAAATAAAGCTTCTAGGTCAAGTGCTCTCAACCCTCACCATGAATGAAAAAGGAACCATTGCCCTCATCACCATGTTTAAAAAGAATTTGGAAGACTTAAACCTTAAAGAGATCGATACAGAAGATATCATTACACTAGCCCGGTCTATTAAGGGAGTAGAGATCGTTCTCTTTTTTAAAGAGATGGAGAAAGACACATTCCGAGTCAGTCTCAGGTCTAAGGACAAAACCAACTCTGCCATGGTCGCAGAGCATTTTGGTGGAGGTGGACATCTCCACGCTGCAGGCTTTACAGTATCGGGCAACTATGAGCAACTGATGCGGGAAATTCCACAGACTGTTGAGACACTCACAAAATCAAACTCAAATAATCCATCCGCATAAGCCATATTTTTGTTATAGTCATAAAAAGTATCCATGGATGGCCTTTTTTTAGTTAACAAACCCCCGCGACTCACGTCCCATGACGTTGTCCAAGAGATCAGAAAAATACTGCGTATCCAAAAAGTGGGTCATTTCGGCACACTCGATCCCATGGCGACTGGACTCATGATCGTGGCTGTAGGAAAAGCCACGCGATTTTTTCCTTACTACTCTAAACTTGATAAAGTCTATCAAGGACAGATACGGTTGGGGTTTGCGACAAATACATATGATGCAGATGGTACTCCATCCACAGTGGAATGTACCAACTATCCTTCTGAGGAGGCGCTTTTGAAAAACATGGCGGACTTCGTAGGAAATATCAAACAAATCCCTCCCCTGTTCTCAGCAAAAAAAATTCAAGGGTAAACCATTGTATACTCTGGCAAGAAAAAACCAAGAAGTGAAACTAACGCCCATCGCTATTCATATATACTATTTTCGACTTGTGTCATATGACGCCCCTTTTATCGACTTCCAAGCCGCGTGCTCATCGGGAACCTATATCCGCTCTTTGGCCCATGATTTGGGACAAGCTTTAGAGTGTGGGGCCCATCTCTCTCAGCTCGAAAGGACTTCCATAGGAGGCTTTAACATCCAATCGAGCACAACCCTTGAGACACTGGAAAAGTCAGCTCAGGAAAACAAGATCGAGAAACTGCTCATCCCTCTCGAATCGGTCCTCCCCGAATTCCCAAAGGTTATACTCAACGATGAGGGTGTGATCTTGGTAAAAAATGGAAACATGGTTTTTCCGGAACACATACACACCGATTCTCCTGTATCATTCAATCTTCCCTGCTCTCAAACCGAGCCGGTCAAAATATACAGGTTGTTCAATCAAGATGGGAAACTTCTTGCACTGGGAAAGATCCAGCCTGAAAAAAACGGATTGCACCCCTATCTTGTCATTGACTCTGAGAAACCCGAAGTGTAAAGTAAGGCGAAATGAAAAAAAGGGAGTCTTTTGCATCCAAATGGGGAATCATCTTTGCCGGTTTAGGCATGGCAGTCGGAACCGGGAACATATGGCGATTCCCCCGAATTGTTTCGCAACAGGGAGGCGGAGCTTTTATCATCGCATGGCTTTTTTTTCTTTTCCTCTGGTCGATCCCGCTTCTCACCATAGAAATTTCCATAGGAAAAAAAACACGCCTGGGAGTTATCGGATCATTCCGAGAAATCATGGGTGAGAAATTCGCCTGGATGGGCACCTTTGTCGCCTTTGTGACGACAGCCATTATGTTCTACTATTCCGTGGTCACAGGATGGTGTATTAAGTATTTCATCGCAACCTCTTTACAGGGATTGATCAACAAAGAATCGTCGGAATTCTGGTATTCGTTCACCAGCTCTTGGGAGCCGATAATCTATCATTTCTTCGCCATCAGCATTGGAGCGTTTATCATCTATGCAGGAGTGGTCAAAGGCATTGAACGTGTCAACAAATTCCTTATTCCTTCACTCTTTATCCTTTTGATCATCGCAGGAATACGAGCCATCACATTGCCCGGTGCCTTTCAAGGCCTGGATTTTCTGTTTTCTCCCAATCTCAGCAAGCTTGCGGATTATAAGTTGTGGTTGAATGCACTCACCCAGTCGGCATGGTCCAATGGAGCGGGATGGGGATTGATCCTCACATATGCTGTGTACACACACAAAAAGGAAAATCCTATCCTGACATCAACGACTTTGGGACTTGGGAATTCACTGGCGTCCCTCCTCGCGGCATGCGCGATCATCCCCACGGTGTTTGCCTACTTTTCCACACAAAATTTCTCTCATGAAAAGGTCCTGGATGTCATGAAGTCTGACAATCAAGGATTGACATTCATCTGGATACCGAAGCTTTTTGCAAATGTGCCAGCGGGATCGTTCTTTCTGGCATTGTTCTTCTTGGCCCTCACTTTTGCCGCCTTTTCTTCTCTCATCTCCATGATAGAACTGGTCACGCGCATATTCATGGACACAGGGATGACGCGAAAAAAATCGGTCTCTCTTGTTGCGATTTTCGCATTTTTCTTCGGTCTTCCGTCTGCGATCAGCATGGGATTTTTCAACAATCAAGATTGGGTTTGGAGTTTAGGTCTTATGTTCAGCGGTTTCTTTTTCACTGTTGCCGTCTTCAAATACGGACCAAGACAATTTCGCAAAGAAGTCGTCTCTCTCCCAGAAAAAGCTAAAATAACGGGGAAATTGTTCGATATTGTTGTCTGTGTCTTCCTCCCCCTCCAATTCTTCGCAATGATATTCTGGTGGTTCTGGCAGAGTTACTCTTCAGATCCAGAAAAC
Organism: Candidatus Aminicenantota bacterium; assembly: GCA_013139435.1. Taxonomy (GTDB): domain Bacteria; phylum Acidobacteriota; class Aminicenantia; order Aminicenantales; family Aminicenantaceae; genus WTAW01. The sequence continues at coordinate 11,170 of WTAW01000181.1, forward strand.
TGGCTCAAAATAAACGCCAAATTCTCCGTGGGAACTGTTCTGTTCCAACTGACAGTTGCCATATTTATTTTTATCCTCATGAACAGCATTATCACAAAAAGAATAGAGCATACGCCCGATGAGCTTTGATGCGATAATTTTTATGGTTTTTGTCTTTGCAATTTGTATCGGTGGTTTTTCTTACTCCCTTTATCTTTCGTCTAAAGATAAATAATCGGGATCTGAAGCCTCAGTAATTCCAATATCCTCCTCCGCAAAATTGTTAAGAATATTTACAATTTTTCGATATCCATCAAGTGTTTTAGATTGATCCACATATGGATTTTGGGGTTAAAGCCTTGAATTTTGGGGAGAGGTATTGTATGGTATTTAGGAAATGAGACTAAACAAGAATCAGATCGAACACATGGCGTTCATCATCGTCAGAAATCTGTTCAAAGAAGAAAAAATCCTAGCTGAGAGCAAAAACGATCTTATTGCAAACATTTTAAACCTCATTACAGAAGAATTCCTAAGTGAAGATAAACTGGATCAGGAAGTACGCGAGATCCTCAACCAGCATATGGAGAAGATCCGGAAAGAAAACATTGAATACCAAACCATGTTTCGGATGATCAAGACTAAATTGGCTAGAGAAAGGAACATCGTGCTGTGAGTATTCGACTCTCCAGAGAAAAGATAAACTTTCTTGCTCGACAGATCCTTGACCATCTGTTCGACGATGACGACATCGAATTCCTCGATGAGCCGAATGAGATCCGACTCGCGATCGTGAAGAGCATCGAAGAGGAGATGAAGCTCTATGACCTGATAGATAAACGTGCCATTGAAAAGATCGAATCTCAGAAAAAAGCCATAAAAGAAGGAAGCAGAGAGTGGGAGATCTTGTATCGGAAGTATTACAATGATGAGATCAATAAACTTGGAAAGTTTTTTTAACCAGGTCCATATCCTTTCTTTTTTAAATACACCTCAAGCGCAGTTTCCCAGCGGCAAAAGGGAGTTATCCCGATTTTGTTGGCATTCTTGTTTTCGAGAACGGAATAGGCAGGTCTTTGAGCTTTAGCTCCATAGGACAGAGAATCAACAGCTTGGACATTGATATTCGACCCCAATAACTCAAAGATTTTCTTAGCGAACTCATACCACGTACACTCTCCCTCGTTTGTCATGTGGTATAGTCCCCAGTGAGTTGTCTGGAGGAGTTCATTGACTTTATGAGCTAATTCTGAAGCAGAGGTGGGTGTCACCCACTGATCATTCACAACTCTTATGGATTCTCCTCGCTGTTCCATGTTGATCATCGTATCGACAAAATTGGTTCCCTTTCCCCAACAACCGGTCTCGCCGTAAAGTCCACAGGTCCGGATCAGAAAGTACTTTTGGGGGATATTCTGCACAAAATATTCACCGGCAAGCTTGGAAACAGCATAGAGATTCAGTGGATTTGGAGGGTCGTCTTCAACGTAAGGTGTTTGCTTCTGACCTTCAAAGACATAATCCGTACTGAAATGGACCAAGGCTACATCCAAGTCCCGGCAAAGGAGGGCAAGCTCTCTGACGGCTATCGTATTCACAGCAAAAGATTCTTCTGGATTGTCCTCGCATTCATCCACTCTGTGATATGCGGCTGTGTTGATGACCACATTGGGAGAGAGGGATTGGATGGTTTTTCTCGTTTTGGCCTTATCTGTAATATCGAATTCAGGATAATAAAGAAGAAAGACTTCCTGATCTTCCAGTACTTTGTTTAGTTCCGAACCCAACTGACCATCTGCTCCGATGAGTGCGATCTTTGTTCTCTTCATTTCCCTTATGTATTGCTATGGTTCCGCCTTCTTGAAGCTGTATTCAAAACGTCCTCACGAAAAAAAAGGCCAGGGGAATATCCCTGGCCTTGGATCTCAATGACTGATTTGCTCTAAAAAAGCATCCGGAATCCCAACAGGAATTTGTGATGTTTAGAGAATTCCCGTCCTGAACCAAGGGGGAAATGTGTTTCGAAGAAGAGCTGTCCTGCAGTCGTGTAGTTGTTGAATATTTCGAATCCGATATCACCGAGCAAGTACGTATCTCCATCTCGCTCTTCTCTAACTTTGGAAGCGTAGCCCAATCCGCCGCCGATGAAAAAGGACCCAGCATGATAGTTGAGGATCGCATTAGTCAGGAAGAAGCTCTTCCACGCTTCTGAATTTCCGATCGATATGGCCCCTCCAGCTTCTAAAATGAGACTCAGGCGATTAGGAACCAGGAAAAAATTCACTCCGACGCGTGCATTCATATAATTGCCGTGACTGCCTTTGGCGAATGTCGGCCCGATATCCGCAACTCCGAACAGTGTTTTCTGTGTAACTTCAAGGTCGAGTTTACATGGCTCGGACATGGCACCAAAATCGTCTGTGACAACAAGAGTGATGGAATAAGTGCCAGCCTCTTCAAAAACCTTCTCCCAGGTGAAAGGACCCTCTGAATCTGTGTAAGTATCAACAACGGCTCCAGTTTCATCTGTGATCTGAAAGTCAGCCTTGGTGACTTGTCCGTCCGGGTCCGTAGAATTCGAGGCATCGATCGTTATCGGTCGTCCCACAAAATTCTTACAGGGGAGGCAGGAAGTCCAGAGCTTACATGTGGGAGGAGCGTTGATGTATGTTTTGGCTTCACATGCGTTCGTGGATGGAGTCCCTTTAACATTTAGCGCTTTGGCTTTGAACACATACTCGCCTGGGCTATCAAACTTGGTCTGCCACTTCGGAGAATCTGGCGTTAAAGTTTGTGTGGCAACTTTGACTCCCTCTGCATTGAAAATTTCCACTTCCATCGACTTGGCGTGCTGTGAGCCACTCATATCTACAGAAATGGGATCATTGATGTTGGCTTTGACGGGGCTGACTTGAATATCGCACACGGCATCCGGAATGATCTCTTCAACTTTGACAAGGGCAATATTTCCGCATGGTTTGGGGATCATGAATGTGTAGTGTTTAAAATTCTTTTGAACTTTAAACACAAATACTGGCAGCGGTTTCTTCCCAGCCCATTCCAAATCCTCGGCAACTTTCACCTTCCCCCTTGAACGGAACAGCATCCACATAAATTTCTGTCCGATGGGCAATTCTGTGTCCTCGAAGGAGGCCGCTTTAATCTGATCAAGGAATGGGAGGTAAACATCGCCATAACCCGCAACGTCGAATCCATACTTGATATCGCCCGCATATTTGTCGACCAAGATCTTCATCACTTCAGCTGTAGGAACTTCCCCTTTGATCCGTACAAGCGTATAACGACCAATCTGTTTGAGCTTTGTAGTCTCAGCAAAAGAACTCGCAGTAAATATAATGAGGATTCCAATAACTAAAACCATGAATGTTTTGTTTTTCATTCTGCCTCCTTTTCAGTCCATAGAATGATTTAATGCTTGTTCCTATAGTATAGATTAAAATATCTTTAAATAATATCCTTTGTCAAGAAAAAATTCCTCTAAATCCAGTATTTTCTGTATCATTTCCAGCGGTGATGCGACTAGCAGGGGGAAAAAAATGTCGATTATGAATAATTCAGGGTAGATCTTAAAGTGATTTTCAGAAATTACTGTTTGATTGAGATTCTGAATAGCGCAGGAAATTCCTCATCACCACATGAATCATTCCTGTATCCTTCGGATTTGAATCCAACGCTCTTCTGTAGAGATCGAGGGACTCGTGCTCATGCCTGGAGGAGACGTTTTCCCGGAGATATTGTTGCGCATCTGGAATACTCATCTCAGGATGGCTCTGGATGCCCCACACTGGATTTGTCCCCCATTGAAATGCATGGACATGACATTTTTCACTCGATGCAAACACCCGAAAATCGTCCCCAAGACCGACAACTTCATCAAGATGACTGGAAAAGACATACACTTGCCCCTTCTGACCCATAAGAGTATTGTCCTCTGTGACCCTCACAGGAATCCAGCCGATCTCAGGGCATTCGCTGCGTTGAACATAAGCCGGTCCTGCAAGAGCGACAGCCAGAAGTTGGTGTCCCCAACAACTACCAAGAACAGGAATGTTCCTCTCAATAGCTTCAAGAGTGAGTTCGATCTCCTCATGAACCCATTGTTCTCTTTCAAGGATAGAAGATTCTGAACCGGTTAAGATCAAATGAGTGAATTCTTCATCGAGATTTGGAAATCGATGTTCTCTCGCAGTGAACGCACGCCACTTGCTCTCTAGAAAAGCAGACCAGTGGGCCACAGGAGTGTAGATCGAAGGATTGATGGAATTATCGATGATGGCGACATTCATTTCCAGAGTCATACTTGATCACTCACCTTTTATTTATAATTGTTTGGGTTATTCATTATAGACAAACCTACTAAAATCTCAAGTTTTTCACAGCCAATTCGATAAATCCTATGTTTTTAGAAGGCTAAATCTGGTATAATGTTTTCTCATCAGGTGATTTAGGAGGAGAAGAAAGTGCATAATGTTAAGCTCGAGACAGAGCTTCATGTGATCACGCCGAACGAGCCTGGGATATTGGGTCGAGTTCTTGGAACACTGGCAAATTCCAGAGTTAATCTCAAAGCTCTGAAGGCACAGTCAGTCAAGGACAATGGAGTGTTTTTACTCCTCACATCCGACAATAAAAAAGCAGAAACATGCCTCAAAGCATTGGGATATAAAGTCACAACCAATGAAGTGGTGACAGTGTTGATAGACGACAGAAGCGGAGCCGGAGCCGAGATCGGCGCTCTCCTCGGAAATGCTGTGATCGATATTGACTATTGCTACGGTTCATCGGCTGGAATGGGCAAAGCTCTCTTGGTCTTCAAGACCAGTAACAACAAAAAAGCCCTCGAAACCCTGCGGTAGACATAAAATCTTAAAACAGAACCAGGAAGAAAT
>WTAW01000238.1 GCA_013139435.1 Candidatus Aminicenantota bacterium
TCCGATCCAGATCGGAAAACTCTGGGCCAAAAACCGCATCAAATACGCCTCTACAGAGACCAACTACAATTACAGTGACGGGTTTGTGTCGGAGAAAGAGCTGGCGTATATAGAGGCCCATGCCCGGGGCGGTTCCGGGATCGTGACGACCCAGGGTGCCTACACTGATCCGAGAGGCGAGGGCCAGGGATATGTCGGTATGATGGGCATCTGGGATGATAAATTTATCCCGGGATTGAAGAAAATGGCGGATGTCATCCACCAAGGAGATGCGTTGGCCTGTTTGCAGTTGATGCACTGCGGGCGGGTAGGGGGAATCAATTTAGATTATACCGTTGGCCCATCCGTCATTCAACAGAGGTTACGCCGGTTCCGTCCTCCACGGAAAATGAGCATTCCTGCTGTCGAGGAGTGCATCCAGGAGCACATCGACGGCGCACGAAGAGCGGTTGAGGCCGGATATGACATCATCGAGATTTCCGGCATCGTCGGATACCTTCTCTCGAATTTCGTCTCATCCTACACAAACTGGCGGAGTGATGAGTACGGCGGTGATATCCACAGACGGTGTGCCATGGTGCGAAAGATCATCGAAGGCATCCGCGAAGAGATCGGCTCTGATAAAGCGATCGGGATCCGCCTCTGCGGCTGGGAGATGTTGGATGACCGAGGGGGAAACACCGAAGAAGAGAGCATGGAGTCACTCCGGATCGCCGAGGCTGCAGGATGTGACTACCTCAGTGTGACCGTGGGCTGGCAGGAATCTCTTGGCTCCGTCATTTCCAGGGATATCCCGATGGGCAAATGGCTTTACGTGGCAGAACGCACAAAAAAAGCTCTGAATATCCCGATCAGCATGGCCTATCGTCTTTTTGTTCCTGAGATCTCTGAGAAAGCTATTGCCGAGGGCAAACTGGATATCTGGGAGATGTGCCGTCCGCAGATCGCCGACCCGGCCCTTCCTAATAAGATCATGTGGGACAAACAGGAAGACATCATCCCCTGCATTGCTTGTCAGGTCTGTCTAGCCCGGCTTTTCCGGGATGCACCGGTTACGTGTACGGTTCGTCCCTCATGCAGTCATGAAGGAGAACGGGAGTGGGGTTATTACGGATTCCCCCGGACAGATGTAAAGAGGAAGATCATCGTTGCTGGAGCGGGCATTGCGGGTCTCCAGGCTGCAAGTGTCGCTGCCGAGAAAGGGCACGATGTGACGGTCTATGAAAAGACGGGGAACATAGGCGGTCAGTGGTATTATGCCTCGCGAAATCCCTGGGGAGAGGATTCCGACAAGTACTGGGATGACGAGGAGTTCATGCGGTGGGTCGATCACATGAAAGCCCAGTGCGATAAGTTTGGGGCCAAATTTGTCCTCAACACGCCCGTAACCAAGGAGCTTCTTGAAGCAGAAAAACCGGATTCACTCGTGATCGCAACGGGAGCTGTTCCAGGAGTTCCCGACATTCCCGGTACGGATAAGCCGCATGTGGTGAGCATGTTCGACGTGTTTACAGGCAGGGCCAAACTGGGTAAGAATGTGGTCATTTTGGGCGGCTCAGGCGGTGCGATATCACTCGCACTTTTTTTGATCGATAAGATGGAAAAGGACGGTGTCGAGAACGCGAGTATTACAATGATCGACCCGGCTCCCAGATTTGGTTTGGATGTCAATCCCTCATACATCTGGCGATACAGACTGAGGCTTAAAAAGTCGAATGTCCAACAGTTGACTTATGGAAACGTTAAAGAGATTAAGGACGATGGAGTTGTTGCTGACTGGATGATCTATGACAGGAAAACCCGGGAGAAAACACCGTTCAAGGATCAAACGGTACCAGCTGATACTGTGATATTGGCACAACTCGTTCCCAATACAGAACTGGGTTACGGTATCTACAAAGGTGATGTTGCAAAGATCGGCGACTGTGTTCTCGTCCGGCGCGGCATCGATGCCATCCAGGACGGCTTTCGGCTGGGAATGAGATTTTAGCGAAGGAGAGGCTCATGATACATAATAAAATTTCAAGCGCAAAACCCCAGATCCCGGGTACGAAGATGAGCGTTTATCCCCATTCCGGGACCAGTCATATGGCACTCTATCCGTGGATCGATGCCTATCGGTGTACGGGATGTGGCGCCTGTGCACGAGCTTGTCCTCCGGATATCATCGGAATGTACAAAGGGAAAGCTGTCATCATCCTCGACCTGTGCCTCCAGTGCGGAGAGTGTTTTGAAGCCTGTCCTGTGGAGGGCGCTATCCTCTTTAAGCTGCCTCCAGGAGGGCCGGAATCTGGGAACACACCTTTTATTTCGAAGATATAAGGATGTTTTCATAGATATAAGGATTATTATATCGATCTGGAATGTTTCATAGATTTTCCATTATTGTAGAGGAGGAAACAAAGTGCCAGAAAAAGTAAAAACTAACTATGTGGACCATATCTGCATTGCTGTCAACGATGTGAAAAAAGCGGAAAAGGACTACATCGACTCCTTTGGCTGGGAAGTGGCCTACCGCTATGTAGACGAGCCGGAAAAGATCAGAGTCACCGGCTTCATGGTCGGGCCCACAGCTATCGAGGTCATGGAAGACCTGGACGGCACCGGTGAAGTGGCCAAGTTCATCCGGAAGCGCGGTGAAGGCGTGATGCTCATCAGCTACAACGTGGACAACTGCGGAGAAGCCCTCGATAAACTGAAAGCCAACAAGGTAAAGCTCATCGACCAGCAACCAAGACTCTTTGCCGAATACAACAGGAATTTTGCCTTCATCCATCCGGTGCCCATGCACGGGATCCTGACCGAGATCATCGACGGAAAATACGAGAAATAACAACAAGCACGAGACTCTTCAATTAAGTTCGAAAACGATTCTCAAAAATTTGAAATAAATGCTTTCAGATAATTTTGAAGTACACACTTAGCTTGCGGACTCGCGTATTGACTTTCGGGGTGAAATTGTGTGGCGACAATCTTTCCAGTCCGAATAATTTCGATGCCGTCTTTGCTCTTTGCTAGTATCCTTCCTTTGCCCAGATTTTTCTTTCCCGAAAAGGGCACCGAATAATTATGGTATTGTTTTGTTATAAATGAAACACCTTCCGATCCAATATTTTGGAAAACTGAATCATCTATCAGAATATCGATGGAAACATCCTTATCCCATGAACCTTTTTTAACTAATTTTCCATCTTTAGAATCTAATAGGAATGCTAAAAGTTGAAGGCCAAAACATACACCGAATGCATGTTTGTCTTGTTTCATTATGATTTTTAAAAGTGTGGAAACATCCTGAATATCTGGGGAGTCAGGGAGGAAAGTAGAACTTCCCGAAATAATCAATAAGTCGAATCCCTCAAATTGCGAGTTGATAATATCTTGTAGATTATCATGATTCCTTTTGATAATAGAATGAGGGATTTCTTTTTTGGTGAGAAAAGAACTTACAAATTCGCATAAACTGTCGTAAAGGATAGATTGGCAATTTACTATTAGAAGTTTTATTTTATATTCTTGTAATGTCTTTGAGGAATAATGTTTGTATTGAAAAAAGCTTTCGTTTACGAATATATGCGGGAAAATATTTACTCTAAAGATTACTGATATGAGAAAAATAGTGAGTAGGCTGACTGATAATTTGTTCTTTATCATTTCACCTAGCCTGAACTATTCATAAAAAATGTCGATACTTATCACAACTGAAGAAATTTCAATAATTTACTTTGTTCGCCCAGCTAACCAATCTGACAATTCCGTTTTCATGGCCCTTATTATTATAATCGACATTTTTTACCCTTCGGGCGAGCCAATCTCACTACGAAGCCTTCGTTGTAGCCCCCTCGCGGTAGTTCACTACAGCTTCGTGGGCCACTGCCTCGCCTTTGCAGCGATCTCGACTCATGAATAATCCAGGCTGGACTATTCATAAAAAATGTCGACACATTATGATATCTGTATATTACCTTGAGTTGGCTGCTTATATCAATGATCATTATGTTTTCCATGTTTCTATTATTCCCAGGTTCGAATGGAAGCAGAAAAAATCATGTTGCATAATTTAACTCAAAAATATAAATTGGGAAAATGAACGATACTTCGAGTGAAAAAAGAATACGGGTTGTGATCGCCAAGCCCGGTCTTGATGGTCACGACACCGGAGCCAAGGTTGTGGCCCATGCTCTCAAAGATGCGGGCATGGAGGTGATTTACACGGGTTTGCACCGATCCATAGAGGACATTGTCAAAACGGCCTTGGAAGAGGACGCGGATGTCATCGGCATGTCCATCTATTCAGGGGCGCATCTTCCCTTAGGCAAAAAATTGATGGACCAGCTCAAAGACAAAGGTATCTCGGAAAAGCTTGTTTTGATCGGGGGCAATATTCCTCAAAGAGATATCAAAACCTTGAGTGACTATGGAGTTGCCGGTGTTTTTTCAACAGGCTCCAGGCTGGAGGAGATCGTCAAGTTTATTAAGGAGAGGACTAAAGAGTGAAGGAGAAGAAGAAATCGGAGAGATCTGACGAATTGGTTGATGTCACTCTCGAATCTGGCATCAAAGTCAAATCTGTTTATGGGCCTGACGACACCAAAGACATAAATTTTGATCAAGAGATCGGGCAGCCCGGCCAATTCCCCTTCACTCGAGGGATCCATCCGTTCATGTACCGGAAACGTCCCTGGACCATGCGTCAGTATTCCGGGTTCGGAACCGCCAAAGAAACGAACGAACGTTTCAAATGGCTCCTCGAACAGGGGCAAACGGCCCTCAATGTTGCGTTTGACCTTCCCACACAAATGGGATTGGATTCCGATGACCCCATGGCCGAGGAAGAAGTGGGCCGGGTCGGGATGGCGATCGACACGCTCGAAGACTTGGAGGAGGCGTTTGCCGATATCCCCATCGACAGGATCAGCACGTCCCTCACGATCAATCCAGTGGCTTCTGTGATGTTGGCCATGTATCTTGTTGTTGCAGAAAAACAGGGGATCCCCTGGGAAAACGTGAGGGGAACGACCCAAAACGACATCCTGAAGGAGTACATCGGACGAGGAACATGGATCTTCCCTGTCGCACCTTCCATCCGGCTCATCGGAGATATGGTCGAGTTCTGTTCGGAGCATGTCCCCAAATTCAATCCGTTCAGTGTCTGCGGCTACCACATCCGGGAATCCGGGGCCACTCCTGTGCAGGAGATGGCTTATGCTTTTGAGATTGCCGTCACGTATATCGATGAACTTCTGAGCCGTGGGCTCGATATCGATAGCTTTGCCGGCAGGATCGCATTCAACTTCGACATCCATGGAAATCTGTGGGAGCAGGTGGCCAAATTCAGGGCGGGCCGAAGGCTCTGGGCGAAGATCTTAAAAGAACGTTTCGGAGCTCAAAATCCTCGTTCCATGCTTTTGAGAATGATCGCTGGGGGTGGAGGTGGTGGATTGACCGTTCAGCAGCCAGAGAACAACATCGTGCGCGGTGCTTATTATGCCCTGATCTCCGCACTCTCGGGGACCCAGACCATGGCTCTCTGCTCTTATGATGAGGCGTACACCATCCCATCCAAAAAGGCGGCACTGCTCAGCTTGAGAACAATGCAGATCCTTGCCGATGAGATGGGCCTCACGGATACGGTCGACCCGTTGGGAGGCTCCTACTATATCGAATGGCTCACCAAGGAGATGGAACAAAAGATCATTGAATGCATGAAACAGGTGGAAGACTTCGGAGGCATGATCAAGGCCGTGGAATCCGGATATATTCAGGGGGAAGTGAGCCGGCAGGCGTATATTCGAGAAAAAAAGATCCAATCAGGAGAGATCCCGAAGATCGGTGTCAATAAGTACGTGATGGAGGAAGAGATGGCCGATGTGGAGCT
>WTAW01000296.1 GCA_013139435.1 Candidatus Aminicenantota bacterium
ACAGATGCCAGAACCGGCTTGAGAGTGAGGTTGAGGATGAGTGAGCCGAACAGAGCTGCAACAACAGCGAATGCTGTCGGGCGGAACATGGCACCTTCAATGCCCTGAAGTGTGAGGAGGGGAATAAAGACAAGAATTATGATCAGGTTCGCGGAAAAAAGATGCTTCCCGACATCTTTTGCAGCCTCCGAAGTGAGTTCCAGAGTGGACGCTTGGCCCTTTTTTTCGCGAAGCACCCGGTAGATGTTCTCGACCATGAGGATCGAGCCGTTGGCCACCTTTCCAATGCCGATCGCTAATCCTCCTATAGACATGACAGTCAGCTTGATCCCGAACAGATCCATCAGGACCAACGCGATCAGTATGGAAAAGGGGATCGTTAAGGAAGCGATGAATGAACTCCTTAAGTTCCACATAAAGAAGATCATGACCAGGATGATGAGGACGGCGCCCTCCAGGATAGATATCTCCACGTGCTCGATAGATTTAACAATGAGGATGGATTGATCGTAGAATGCCTTAATATTTATTCCTTCGGGGAGATCTTCTGCGATCCGAGCTAGAGTCTGCTTGACGTTTGCGATGGCTGTCAAGGTGTCGCCGCCGTACTGTTTTTCTATCGTCACATAAACGGATTCCTTTCCATTATGGCTGCCCGATTCCCGTCTAAACTTTGGCCCGATTTTGACATCGGCAACATCCTTTACATAGACGGGCACATTGTTCCGGGATGTGATGACCGTGTTCTGGATGTGACCGATCGTTTCGAGGCGCCCGACTCCTTTGATGAGCGTTTCCTGGGAGCCTTTCATGATAATACCGCCGGAGAAATTGCGGTTGCTGTTCTCGATGGCTTCTTTAACTTCGTTGATCGTGACGTCATAGTTTTTGAGCATTTCGGGTTTGAGATAGACCTGGAATTGTTTTATGAAACCACCAAGGTTAATAACGAAAGATACTCCTTCGACTCCCTGAAGCCTGTAGCGAATGGTCCAATCTGCTATAGACCGGAGTTCCATGGGATCGGTCTCTTCGCCGATGACTGCAAATTCAAAGATTTCGCCCATTCTTGAAGAAACTGGCCCTAGGATTGGCTGTGTCGTACCAATGGGAAGCCGGCCAGAGATCAGCTCTAGTTTGCTGGAGACGATTTGACGGGCCAAGTAAATATCCATGCCCCAATCGAATTCAACGGTGACGACGGAATCGCCTGTGGCTGACTCCGACCTGACCCGGGTCACATACGGTGCACCGTTGAGGAGGCTTTCGAGGGGGAAAGTGATGAGTCTTTCCACATCTTCTGCGGCCATCCCGGGATTTTCAGTGATGATGTTGACAAGAGGGGCATTGAGGTCAGGGTATATGTCTTTGGACATTCTTGTGTAAACGATGACTCCCCATATGGAAACAAGAAGGACTAACAGGATTGTCAGCAATCTGTGTTTTAACGCATACTCAATCAGTTTATCTATCATTATGACTTCTCCAGTTGCGTTGTTGGATAAAACTCACTGCAAGTGTCCATCCCTACAGACTAATGGACATGCCCTTTCTTTAAAATCTCGTCATAGAGTTTGGATTTGAGCTGGAAATTGCCTTTGGTTACAACCTCGTCTCCTTCTTGAATACCTCTGAGAATTTCGACGAGAGAATCTTCACTCGCTCCCACTTCGACGATTTGAGGATAATATTTACCGGCTTTTATGATGAAGACAATTTTGTCATCTCCATCATCGAGGATCGCCTCTTTGGGGAGGACGAGTGCCTTAGTCTGATGGTTTAAAAGAATCCGTATATCGGCAAACATCCCCGGCTTGAGTTTGTAGTCTGCATTGTTGACCTCTGAGCGGACGGTGATCGTTCGAGTTTCTTCGTTCAGAACATCACTGATGAAGCAGACTTCGGCGTTGAATTGATCTCCTGGATAGGCAGGGACATTAACTTCCACTTGTTGTTTGTCCCTTATTTTGGCGATATCTTTTTCGTATATTTCCGCATCGATGCAGAGAATTGTAGGATCCATAACGGTCAGGATTTCCGTTTCCTGGTTGATCATCGCGCCGAGGACAGCATTGTTTATTGTGATTTTTCCACCGATGGGAGCATACAGCGTAATGATAGGGTTGATCTGATGCGTTTCGGCAATGACCTTGACCTCTTCTTCGCTGAATCCCAGAACATGGAGTTTTTTCTCTGCGGCATTGAGATTGGCCTGGGCAACCTTGAAATCTGCTTCTGAGGACAGATAGTCCTTCTGCGCGCCAACTCCCCGGTCAAAAAGCCTCTTCTGTCTTTCATAATTGACTTTGGCCAATTCGTAGTCCGCCTGAGCTTTGTAGAAATCCGACTTGGCATTACCCACTTCTTCACTCTGGAGCGTGACGAGTTTTTGCCCTTTTTTTACCCAATCCCCGATGCGTGCGTGAATCTGGGAGATCCGTGCAGGAAAGGCGTAGCTGACTATGGCCATTCTGTAGGGATGTTCAAGGACTTTTCCCATAGCTGCAAGTTTGGATTTGAGTGGCATATAGGCTGCTCTGACGGTTTCAATCTCTATGGCACCTTTTTCTTCATC
>WTAW01000436.1 GCA_013139435.1 Candidatus Aminicenantota bacterium
AGCTCTTCAGAAATTATCTGCAGAACAGAAAGAGGCGCTCCTTATTCAACGATCTTCACACGAGCATCGTGCGCAAGGGTAAAATGCCCTTCTACGATAACCTGTTCACCCTCTTTGACGCCATCCAAAACCTCAGCATACTCTTCGTTTTCAAGGCCGATTTCGATGTATCTCCATTTGGCCAGTCCATCCTCGACGACAAAAAGTAATTTTCGCTGTGACCTCGTCAAAATGGCATCCTGCGGAACGAGGAGTTTATTTTTGTGAATTTCAGCGGCGATCTCAACTTCGGCATGCATCCCTGGCTTTAATTCCTCTTCAGGATTTTCCACATCGACAAAGACTTTACACGTCTTGTACTCGGGATTGACAATTGGACTGATTGCACTCACTTTTCCTTTGAAAACCTTTCCGGGGTGAGCGCTGAACCTCAGATCTACCTCTCGGCCGACTTGCATCTTTCCGATTTCACTCTCCAAGACTCTGGCATGGACCTTAATCCCGCTGATATTCACTAGAGTGAAGAGTTCACGCCCCACAGAGACATGCTCACCCGGAGATGCCTGGATATCTGCAATGATTCCAGAAAAAGGAGCCCTTATCTTTGTTTTCTCTAAATCGAGCTGCGCTTTTTTTACGTTGATCTCGGCCTGGGTTAAGCCTTTCATGGCCGCAACAACTTCGTCTTTTTTTTCTCCTGATTCGATCTGCGCCTTCTCGTACAGGCGCGACTGTCTATCGAATTCTTCTCTTGAAATAAGTCCTTTTTGATATTGTTGCCCGGCTTCCTCAAACTGTTTTTTTGCATCACTCAACTCGCCGCTCTGATCTCCCCCACTTCCGCCTCCCACATCGGCAAAACGCTGCTCCACCAACATTTCTGAGAAAGCTTTCAAGCGTGTGGCTTCAGCATTCTCAAAGCTAAGCCTGTACTCCTGGTCATCCAGCTCTACCAGCAAATCACCCTTTCTCACATGTTTGCTCTCTTCCACATTGAGATTCTTGATAACGCCCGAGACTTCTGCCTTCATGACAATTTTTCTGTCAGTGACGGCTTCCGCAGGAGACCTCAACTTGATGATAAGATCGCCCAGCCTGGCCTCCTCGACTTTTACTTGAAGGGGCGTCTCACTTGTCTTTGTCTCTTGAGTTTGTTCACCCGAAGAGGCCTCCCCCTCTCCGGAATCCGATCCTTTTTTGACCACAAAATAATACACGGATAATCCTACCAAAACGATTATCAGAACGATCGTTAATATTTTTTTTGGAAATATCATCTAAGTCCTCTCAATGATCCAACCTGCGATCTAACCTGAACTATTCATAAAAAATGTCGATACTTATTACAAATAAATCAATTTCAATAATTTACTTTATTCTTCCAGCAAACCGATTTGACAATTCCGTTTTCAATGTGCTTTCTATTCATCATCGACATTTTTTACCCTGCGGGCGAGCTGATCTCACTTCAAAGCTTTCGTTGTAGCCCACTCGCGGTAGTTCACTACAGCTTCGTGGGCCACTTCCTCGCCTTTGCAGCAATCTCAACTCGTGAATAATCCAGGATAAATAACCTGAATAATCCAGGATAAATGGATTTCCTCTATTTAAATAACGTTTCCCGTTTGGGAATTGTTTCATTTGTTATCTTTTACGACCGCTTCCTCCAGTTCTGAGAAAAATTCTGGCAATGCAGCTGTCACTCTGTGCCAGTTAGGAATGAGTTGCATAGCCGAAGGATTCTGCCAGAACAAATTCCCTGCTCGATCAATCCCGCCGGCAAAAGATTCGACGCACAGAGATTCTGCATGCCGGTCGAACTCCAAGTCGTTCAAAGCTGCATCTCCTCCATAACGGATAATGGCATCTTGTGCTATCTGTAAATAGATATTGCTTAAAGTTTTAAAAAAGCCCTCAGAGAATTCAACACCCTCCTGAGCGAGTATGCGAAAAATGGATTTGGCGATATCAATGGTCATCTTGAGAATCCCTTTCTCAGGATTACTCGGAATGAGGGGTTGATGTTTGTGCTCATAATTATCGGCTATATCGACTTGACAGATCCTGTTAAGGGTCACACTTTTATAGACCTCGGCAAGCGTACCAACTTCTAATCCCCAATCACTGGGAATCCGCATGGCCATCGCTAAGTCACGCCTCATGGCGATTTCCCCAGCTAGAGGATAACGAAAACTGTCAATATAAAGCAAAAATGGCAGGTATCCTAAAATTTTCTCAAGAGATCGGATAAAAGGAGTAAAAAATAGACGCGTGGCTCGTCCATACATCTTGGTTGTCACGCGGCTGTAGAACCCTTTACAGAATTCATATTCCTCATAAGGATTCCCCACAGGAAAACACAACCGTCCCAACATAGCCCGGTCATAATTCACGATGTCACAATCATGGATGGCGATAACTCTGCTTTTCCCCCGAGCTAGTACATAACCCAGAGAAATCCATACAGCACGGCCCTTCCCCGCATCCCCAGGAGATAGATTGTGTCTCTCCAGCAATTGATAGAGCTTCTTGATATTTTTCCCATCGTTCCAGATGATTTTAAGTTTTTTCACTGAAGAAAAGGTCTCTTTGACCTCTTTGAATTGTGCAGACGTGGCTTTATCCAAGCACAGGACAATTTCATTGAGATAGGTCACTTTTTTCAATGTTTTCATAATATTGGGAAGGGCACCGCTTGCATATTCCCGGTAAAGCGAAGGCAGGACTAAAGCAATAGGCCGTATTCTAGAAAAGCTCTTGAGCTGATCTTCCAGTTTTTCGACATTCAGCGTTCCCAATCTATGAAAAGTCGTGATGACTCCATTCTGAAAAAAATCAGACATTTATCCCTCCTCGGATGGTACTTATCGCGATAACCCTTATATCAGAGAAGACAGTGGCTATTAGCATAAACAAAAAAGGCTTCATCTGTCAATTTGGAGGAAGTGGGAACATTTTTAGGTTTACAGGGAATATAAATGGGGACGGTTCTATTTTTTTAAATGTTGATTTTTCTTGTTTGTAGGGTCCGTTCCCCGAATTCTTTTGGGGACGGTGAGACCGTGACCGATAGGATAGAGATCGGGGATCGAAACCGGCAGCTTTCCTTGTATGTCGATCTCACCGAAGAGTGCCTTGGCTGCCACCATCTGTGCTTCATCTGCATACCTGTAAGCACACATATAGGCATCGACCTCAGGAAGATGCCGCAAAAAGTAAGGGCTTCCAAAAGAGATCACAACCACACCTTTAGAAAGCTTTGCCGCTTCTCTGACAAGATGAACATGATTCATCTCAAGGCCTACGCTCCCTTTATTCGATCGCAAACGCGAAAAGAGCGCGAAAACCAAAACATCTGCAGCTCTGGCTTTCTCCAGTGCCAAATCCAGGTAATCCTGTCCGGTTGTCGCCTCGGCATAAAATTCGAAGACCTGAGAGCTTCTCTTCTTCATTTCCCTGACGAATGTCCTTCCGGCAAAAAAACCTCCCGGGTCGCTGCTCAAAGCTAGGACAGCTATGCTTTGTCTTTCCCCTGACAGCGGGACCACGGCATCCTCGTTCTTCACGAGCGTCATTGATTTTTCAAAGGTCACCTCTGCCTGTCTGAGGTGCGCTCTCGGCGCTATCCTCATATCCAATAACTCAAGATCCACTAACTTTTGTTTGTATAAACCGAGCCTTGCCTTGGCTTCCAGAATTCTCTTCACAGAAACATCTATCCTTTTTTCTGATATTTCACCGCTTCTCACAGCCTGAACCAGGGCATCGATCACCTCTTTAGGCTTGGGTGGAAGCAGGATCATATCGATTCCCGCTTTAATGGCTCTCAGAGCGGCTTCTTCAGGTTCATACAGAGTTGTCACTCCTCCCATGCCCATAGCATCCGTAACGATTATCCCGTCAAAACCAAGCTCAACCCTCAGAAGATCTGTCAGAATAGGCTTGGAGAGGCTCGAGGGAACATTCGGCGTGGGATCGAGTGCCGGCAGACTGAGATGAGCCGCCATGATGGCCTGGACACCGGACTCAACAGCGATCTTGAACGGGTAGATCTCAACCCTATCCAAACGCTCACGATCGCCTTTCACTGTAGGGAGCACTGTGTGAGAATCTTCGGCCGTATCTCCATGACCGGGGAAATGCTTTGCCGTAGCGATCAAGCCATTCTCCTGACAGCCCTTTATGAACGGAACAGCCAGCCTGCCAACCTGTTCCGGATCCTCCCCAAACGAGCGGACGTTAATGATGGGATTATCAGGATTGATGTTCACATCGACCACTGGTGCGTATGTCATATGAATGCCAATAGCCCTGGCCTCAAGGGCGGTGATCTTCCCCATACGGTAGGCCAGCTCTTCCGAGTCCGCCGCCCCCAACGACATGACAGGGGGAAAAAGAGTGGCTCCATCGATCTGGTTTCCCAGTCCCCTCTCCAGATCAGACGCGATCAACAGGGGGATTTTTGCCTTCTCCTGCAGGATATTTGTCAAATGGGCTGTCTCATAAACATCCCCGGCAAACAGAATCAAGCCTCCGATCTTCTGTTCCACAACGAGTGTTTTGAGGTCATTGACGTATTCGCTATCCTGATTTACGAATCGCCCTGTGTAACGGCAGGCGATCAACTGTCCGACTTTCTCCTCCAGCGTCATCTTTTCCATGGTGTTTCCGACCCATTTCGCCTCATCCGAACCAAAAATCATCCGCGGCTCTAGTGCTGGCGTGGGTGTCTTCGCACACTCGAATGCGATCAAGATCACCAAAAAGATAGAAAAACCGACAAAAATTCGGGAATATTTGATCATTAATCCGATCTCCTCATGTTTACAATCATAAATCTTAATAATTGGTCCGTTCGGGGAACGGATCCTACATTGTTTAGTCGCATATAGTCTCCCACATTCTGCAATCCTGGATTATTCACGAGTTGAGGCCAACTCACCCCACCCTAACATAAATTATCGAAATTGATTTGTTTGTAATAAGTATCGACATTTTTTATGAATAATTTAGGCTATTTAATCATATACCGAATGATAAACAACGCAGAGAACGGATAGATCACCCAATGGACTTCCTTCCCTTTCCCTGTGACAAGCTTCAGAATGGAATAGGAGATAAATCCAAAGGCAATCCCCTCTGTGATGCTGAAAGTCAAGGGCATTATGATGATGGTTAAATAGGCCGGAATGGCCTCTGTCAGATCGTCCCATTTGATAAAAGTGATACACTTCATCATCAGATAACCCACGATGATCAGAGGGGGCGCTATAACCGGATGGAGGGTTGCACCATTGTACTGATAACTGCCAGCGATCATTTCTGCCAACGGACTGAAGAATAGGGCGATAATAAACAGCATGGACGTGAAGACATTGGCCAATCCCGTTTTAGCGCCATGGGCAATCCCCGATGCGCTCTCAATGTAGCTCGTCACAGTGGATGTCCCCATAAGCGCTCCTCCGATGGTCCCCACAGCATCTGCAAACATGGCCTGGTTTGCACGGGGAAGTTTTCCATCTTTGAGAAAGCCAGCAGGTGCGCTCACGCCGATGAGTGTGCCCATCGTGTCGAATAGATCGAGGAAAAAAAAGATAAACACGATTGTGATCAGCCCTGTTTGAACAGCACCTATAATATCCAGTTTAAGAAGTGTCGGCATAACACTGGGAGGAGCAGCAATGATACCCTGATATTTGACAACCCCCAACGGAAGCCCCAAAAGTGCGGTGCCGAGAATCCCCAAGAGGACCGCTCCTCGAACTTTTAAAACGATAAGCGCCGCAGTCAAGATCACTCCGAACAGAGTCAGAATCGCTGGCTTACTAGTCAAATCGCCGAGCATAACCAGGATATCCGTGACCCCTGGAACAGGTGGAGGGGCATTGACAACCACACCTCCGTACTGAAGTCCTATAAAAGCGATCAGGACGCCGATCCCAACAGCTATCGCATGTTTGATCGAATCAGGAACCGCTGCAACCAAATTATCCCAAACACCGGCTAGAGACAGAATGATAAAAATCGACCCAGATATAAAAACAGCACCGAGAGCGACTTGCCATGAATACCCCATGATCCCACAGACAATGATGGCAAAAAACACATTGTGCCCCATGCCAGGAGCCAAGGCGATGGGGTATTTGGCTAACAATCCCATCAGAAGTGTGGCGATAGCGCTGGACACACAGGTTGCAAACATGACGGCACCCTTGTCCATCCCGGCGGCTGAAAGGATCGCTGGCTGAACAAAAATGATGTAGGACATGGTCATGAAAGTGGTGATCCCCCCTACCATTTCCGTCCGGATGTTGGTGTTGTTTTCTTCCAGCTTAAAGTATCGATCCAGCCAGTTTTTCATGAGCCCTGCCCTATTCTTCAAACTGGATCAAGGAGAGGATGTCCACATCGGGATGGGCTTTCTTCATAAAATCCACGCCTTCAAGGAAGAGAAGCTCCACAACAACGGCAAATCCCACTACTTCACCTCCGATCTCCTTTACAAGGTCAATGGCGCTCACAGATGAAGAACCCGTGGCTATTAGATCATCGATAATGAGAACTCTCTGTCCCTCATGTACGCTGTCTTTGTGTATCTCGAAGTACTCCACCGCATACTCATTCGGCGCTTTCACACAGACACACTCACGAGGGAGTTTGCCCTTTTTGCGGATCATAGCCAATCCTAGCCCTAACTGATGGGCAACCGGCGCAGCAAAAA
>WTAW01000021.1 GCA_013139435.1 Candidatus Aminicenantota bacterium
ACAGACTCGTCAACTTTGATATTAACTTTTCCACTCATTCCAGTTTAATGTATTCAAAAGACAGGCACAATCTCTTTGCTGGTCCCTCAGAATACCGAACAATAAAAAATGGTAGGCGCGGAGGGGATCGAACCCTCGACTTCTTCCGCGTCAAGGAAGCACTCTTCCACTGAGCTACGCGCCTACACTTCTACAAGCCCATATATATTAATGATTTAGTGGTTTACTGTCAATACTCATCGATGATGCATAAACATCTCAATTTAAGTGCTAAAAAGAGAAATTTATAAAATCTTTGCTTACCTTTTCTCATTGAAAAACGTTTGGCGGCTTTGCTATTTTGGTTTTCGATGACTGGCAGGCCGCTCTTCTTTGGATGGACCTTTTTTGGGAAAAGGAGGTTTCGATCGACGCGTCTTCTGCCAAGCTGGCTTCTGGCGTCTGTCTATTCGTCTCGGCATTGTTCAGTCCTTTTAGTCTCTCATGCCAATCAAGTCTATGTCGCTTTAAGCACACACAGGTCACACAAGAATCGGTCCGTTCGGGCTTATAGAAACACGATCTCCGCTTCGAGCAAAACAGGGTTTAGGAGAGCCACTGTGCTTTTCCCAGTCACCCATCCTCCGGTTTCACCAGGGTTGACGATCAGAGTGTCTTTGACTCTTCTAACATCTGGTTTGTGTGTGTGGCCATAGACAATAACATCATATTTCCCCGATTTCAGGTACTTTTCATTCGCGAATTGTGTGTGGGTCAGCAGAAATTCTTTTTTCTCATATGCAAAGATAAATGGCTCCCTCTGGATCTCGCCAAAGAACGCGATGGCCTTCTTGAGCCCCTTTTTCTCTCCGTCACAATTCCCAAACACCGCTATTATCTGGCAGGACAGCTCTCCCAGCTCCCGAGCCGCAAATGGAGCGATAAAATCACCGGCATGGATGACCAGCTCACACTGCGCTCCGTTGAAAAAACGGACGGCTTTCTTGATCGCCACCACATTATCATGCGAGTCAGACATAATCCCAATCACTCATACGCTCCTTTTTACTACCATTTCTGTTTAATTCTAAATGGGTTGACTCCGAATGTCTACATCCATCAATCCGCTACAATCGGTAATGTAACGGAATAAATGGAAGGATCGGTTCCTGGATGAATATTGCATATTCAGGGGGGCTGTATTATACTACCTTTTTATTTTTTGGAGATTAAGGATTTCTATGAAACGAAAAATTGCCGTGATCGCTTTCGGAGGAAACGCCATCCTCCCCAAAGACCAGAAGGGATTGCAAAAAGAGCAGATGAACAATGCCAAAAAAGCGGCAAATCTGATGATTCATGTCGTGAAAAAAGGATACGACCTCATCATCGTCCATGGGAACGGCCCACAGGTGGGGAATCTCCTCATCCAGATGGAAGAAGCCGTGAACAAGATCCCACCATTTACTCTGGAAGTCTGTGATGCTATGACCGAGGGAAGCATGGGCTTTATGCTGGAGCAGGCCATCATCAATGAGCTCAGGAAAAACTCTGTGGATAAGGAGGTCGCCACTCTAATCACTCAAGTCATCGTAGACAGGAACGATCCCGCCTTCGACAATCCCACTAAGCCTATCGGTCCTTTTTACTCCAAATACAGGGCGCAGATGCTCATGCGCGAAAAGAGATGGTCGATGACCGAAGATGCCGGGCGGGGATTCCGCAAAGTGGTCCCCTCGCCCAAACCCATCGATATCGTCCCGAAAAGGGTGCTTTACGACCTGGTGCACTCGGGAAAGATCGTCATCGCAGCGGGCGGAGGAGGTATTCCTGTCATCATCAACGGCAGGGGTCTATTCCAGGGAGTGGAGGCTGTGATCGACAAAGACTATGCATCCAGCCTGATCGCCAGGGAAATAGAGGCAGATCTTTTCGTCATTTTGACCGATGTGCCCCGGGTGAGCCAGAATTTTGGACAACCGGATGAGACACCCATCCCTGTGATGACCGTTGAAGAAGCCAAAAAACACCATGCCGAAGGGCAATTCCCGCCTGGATCCATGGGCCCTAAAATACTGGCTGCGATCGATTACATCCAGAGCGGAGGAAAAGAAGTCCTGATCACATCCGCAAGTCACCTGAAAGCAGCCTTGATAAATCGCTCAGGAACAAAGATAATATCTAAGCATTAGGAGAAAATGACTTTGAACGATTTTTTGACCATTCACGACATCAGCGTGTATGAGTTCAGCGAGATACTGGACCTTGCAGAGAAAATCAAGGATAAGCCGCAACTCGTCCAGAAAAAGCTCGCCCATAAGGTCTTGACCATGATCTTCGAAAAACCCTCGCTCCGCACCCGAATGACCTTTGAAGTGGGGATGCTCCAGTTGGGAGGAGAGGCCATCTACTTGAGCCCATCGGATATTCAGATGGGATCACGGGAATCCGCCTTCGATGTGGGGAAAAACCTGGAACGCTGGGTGGATGGGATCATGATCAGAACCTTTGGCCACGCCATTGCCGTTGATCTCGCAGAGGTCAGCCGCATCCCTGTCATCAATGCTCTGACTGACCTTTGCCATCCCTGCCAGGCGATGGCTGATTTTTTCACTCTGAGAGAAAAAAAGGGTGCTCTGGCCGGACTCAAGCTGGCATACGTGGGAGACGGCAACAATGTCTGTCACAGCCTCCTCCTGGCATCGGCAAAAGCAGGAAGCCATATGACCGTTGCCACGCCATCAGGATATGAGCCAGACCCAAAGATCCTCAAGCAAGCCGAAGAGGATGGCAAAGATACGGGATTTTCCTATCGTTTGACCGAAGATCCCAAGGAAGCCGTGACAGACGTTGATGCGGTTTACACGGATGCCTGGGCCTCCATGGGACAGGAGACCGAGAAGGACGAAAGGCAAAGGACCTTCACGTCCTATCAGGTCAACAATGCACTTATGGCATCGGCAAAATCCGACGCGATCTTCATGCACTGTCTTCCCGCCCACAGAGGAGAAGAAGTCACCGATGAGGTAATCGATTCAACTCAATCGGCCGTGTATGATCAGGCAGAAAACAGGCTACATGCCCAAAAAGCTATCCTGCTCATGCTCTTAGAAAACACGAGAAAAAATGGATAAAGAAAACGAAAACATAAAGATATTTGCATCAGACCTCGCATTTCTCGAGGAAGACCTCGCAAAAACCAACGCGCCCGTCATCTTACCAGAACTCGTCAAAAAGACTGCGATCAAAAAAATGTCCAGTCAGCTCAACCAGGAAGTCAAAGTGTATGATCCTTACTGTTTATACGAAGTCGGGGACCTTCTCTACAAAAAATACAACGAACCCCTGATTGTCAGCAGTAAAGGGGCAGAGCCTTTTGAAGGGACTGTTGTCCTCAAAGTCATCGGTAAGATCCCCTATGAAAGTTTCAACTGCGAGATGATGGAGGTTGATTATACGGGTGGTGGAACGTTCAGAAAACACATCGATTACATGAAAAAGACCCAGACACAGGTCCTTCTCCCCAGCAACCTCGATGGACAAGGAAAAACGCCTCAAATCCTGAAAAGAGACGAGGACCCAAGGCTGGATGAGCTGCCGATGACAGAAAAGGACCTGAAAAAGCTGCAGAAAAACCTTGAGGCAGCCCTAGCCAAGTCTGACAAATTCTTCACCTGGAATAAGCTCTGGCATCTGACTGCAAAACAGGTCCCCATACCGGATAAGAAAATCAAAGAGATGGAAAAATACTTCCGCGAGACAAAGCAGTCTGCAGCGACGGCCGAATTGGTCAAACATCTGTTTGATCTGGATGATTCCAGTGAACTTTTCGATTTGCACTGCCTCAGCCTCAATCATGTGTTGAATCAAAAATACAAAAAGAATATCCTGTTCGTGTCTCCAGAGGATAAAGGCAAATGGCTCCCAAAGGAGATCATTGATTCCTTTCTCAAGAATCTCCCTCTATCACCGCGACGCGCAAAGATCCCCGAATTCGAGGATGACCACGGGTTTAAATCATCGCAAGCCCAAACACTCCCTCTGAAGGTGTATTTAACCTGGAGAGAGATCCTTTCGGGCGGTATAAAGATTCCGAAGGGACTCACCCGGGAGTTGTCTAACACCAGAGAATATATTTTTAAAGACGCGGAAACAGAGAAGGATTATACCGTCTATTTCTATCCTTCCTCTGGGATCTTTCTCGGTCTGAAAGAATTTTATGAGGAAAAAAATGCCCCCCAAGGCGCAAGCCTGACTCTCGAGAGAACCGAGGATGGGCACTTTAAATTCTGGATTAAAAAATCGAAAAAAAAATTGACGGTTCTTCAGGTCAGCTACGACCCCAAGGAAGACAAATTCGTCGCAGACAGCAAGGAGATCGCCACGCACTGCCTTCCTCACAAGATCATTCACCTTGAAACCGACACTTTGCTTAAGCTCCTCACTCTTTATGAGTATAGGGACAAAATGGACCTTCGCGAGCTGCTCATCCTCATCTTTAAAAATTTTGGGCTCGAGGGCGAGGCCCTGTCCCTTCATCATCTGAGAGCATTTCATTTGGTTGACATTCTTAAACACACGTCACAGGAAGATGTGGAAAAGACGTTAGTCCTATCTCCAGAATTCACTCAGTCCGAGAAAAATGCCGGAATCTACCTGTACACAGACAAAGTTAAAGCCGCAGAAGAAGTGCTTCCCGAAGAGACCGCTGCAATCCCCCTTGGAGGAGAGGCAGAGATAGAGGCAGAAGATCTTGCCGCTGAAGATCTCCCGGAAATCGGCACTGTCGGAGAGATCGAGGCTTTTGTTGAACTTCAAGAAGTAGAGGAAGCAGAGGAACCCGTAGAAGTCACGCCAGAAGTAAAAGTCGTTGTCCCCCCTCCAC
>WTAW01000442.1 GCA_013139435.1 Candidatus Aminicenantota bacterium
TGGAAGCCGAATTCACTCAGATGGGGCTCTCCCTGATATCGTTTGCGCTCAAAGAGATCAGCGATACTCAGGGATATCTGGATGCCCTGGGCAAACCTCACATCGCAGCAGCCAAGAGGGATGCCACGATCGCCGAAGCGGAGACAGAAAAAGAGGCCGTGATCAAATCGTCGCAAGCCCGCAAAGAAGGGGAAGTCGCCCGATTGAATGCAGATGCACTCATTGCCAAGTCCCAATGGGAAAACGAAGCCAAGAAAGCAGAATCACAAGTCGCTGTTAACCAAAAAAAAGCACAGGCCGATTTCGCCTACGAGCTCGAACGTTTTCGTCTGAATCAAGAGATCAAGCGAGAAGAGGGCAAGGTGAAACTCATCGAAAAAGAAGAGGCCATCAAGATAGAGGAGAGGGAGATCAAGCGCAGAGAAATGGAACTTGATGCCAGTGTGATCAAACCTTCCGATGCGCGGAAATACCAGATCAAGGCTGAAGCTGAAGCCGAAGAATTCCGCATTCAGGCGGAAGCCAGGGGAAAATCAGAAGCTCTTAAGCTCGAAGGAATCGCAGAGGCAGAAAAGATCAGACAGAAAGGCTTGGCCGAGGCGGAAGCAATGATGAAGCGCGCCCAATCGTGGGAGAAATACAACCAGGCTGCGATCCTCGAGATGTATCTCCAGAAGCTTCCAGAGTTGGCCAGAGCCATAGCAGAACCACTCTCCAAAGTCGATAAGATCGTGCTTGTGGGTGGCGACAAGGGGACAGGAGCCACCAAGATCACATCCCAGGTTGCTGATATTCTCGCCCAGATGCCGGATGTTGTGGAGTCTCTCACAGGGGTTGACCTCAAGAAGTATTTTCAGGAAAAGTTCAAAATCGAAGGAAAAATCGAAGACGAAGAATAATCTTACATCTGAAAAAGGGGTATCATGGTATCAGAAAAGGCAAATCAAATTGGTGAATCTCCCACACTGAAGGTGACAGCCAAAGCCAAAGCCATGAAGGCTGCCGGTGTGGACATCGTCGACCTGAGCGTCGGCGAACCCGACTTCCCGACGCCTGACAACATCAAAACCGCAGGGATTCATGCCATCGAAGAAAATTTCACCAAGTACACCCAGGCTGACGGGATTCCACCCCTCAAGGACGCCATCATCTCTCGGTTGAAGGAAGATTATGGCCTCACCTATGAAAAGAATGAGATCATTGTCTCGACAGGAGCGAAAAGTTCCCTTTTTCACCTTATCCAGGCCCTGATCAACGAAGGTGACGAGGTCATTATTCCGGCCCCCTACTGGGTCACTTATCCTCATACTGTCTCGCTGGCAAAGGGGAAATCTGTAATCGTCCCCACAAGAGAGGAGGACGGTTTTCTACTGACACCAGATAAATTTAAGTCATCCATATCGCCAGCAACCAAGGCTCTTATCCTTAACAACCCTTCCAACCCGACCGGGGCCGCCTACACAAAGCACCAGCTCGAAGCTCTGGCAGATGTCATTCTGGAAGAGGATGTGTACGTTATCGCAGATGAGATCTACGACAAGTTGGTGTACGAAGACTTTCGCTTCCACAGCTTTGCATCTTTGGGAGAGGACATCAAGAAAAAAACGATCATCATCAACGGTGTGTCCAAATCCTATTCGATGACAGGGTGGCGCTTGGGTTATGCCGCCGGCCCTTCGGATGTTATCAATGGCATGGCAAAGATCCAGAGTCATACCACTTCCAACGCCTGTTCTGTGTCACAAAAAGCAGGCCTGGAGGCTTTGACCGGACCTCAATATGAAGTTTCGAAAATGGTGTCCGAATTCCAGCGGAGACGAAATTATGCTTTAGCCCGGCTGCAATCGATCCCCAATGTATCCTGTTTTAAACCGCAAGGTGCATTCTACCTTTTCCCGAATTTCTCAGCTTATTATGATAAGGAGTTCAACAACACGCCCCTGCGAAACTCTTACGGCATGGCTTATTATCTCCTCAAAGAGGCCCATGTGGCTGTCGTCCCGGGTGATGCATTCGGGGCTGATGACTGCATCCGGCTGAGCTACGCCACCTCCATGGAAAACATCGAAAAGGCTATGGATAGGATCATCGATGCTCTCTCCCGGTTGAAGACAGCGAAAAAAATCAAGCGCGTCAGCTTGAACAACACGGTGACACATTTTAAGAAATCTGCGCCTGTGGATTCAAACATTTCGATCCAGATGAGGGATGCCCTCATCGCCGAGATGGAGTCCCATCTCAGTTACGCCAATTACTTCGAATGGAATGCCAACATCAACGGTGTTATCGTCCAATTGCGAACCAATATCTCTCATCTTTACGATTTTTGGATGGAAAACTGGTACCCCGCACAGTTGGAAGCCGACCTGGAACCACACGGCATCATCTACGCGGTGGACAACATAGCGGGTCGTGAACCACGCACCTACTACAATCCCGAAACAAAAACCGGCGTGCTCGTCAATGCCGATAATTACGGCCCTCTCCGCAGCCTTGCATTAGGCCTTGTGACCGATGTGTCCGAAAGGCTGTCCAGTGTCCATTCCATTCGAGGAATGGTCGCAGATATAGACGGTCGCGGAGTCGTTTTAATCGGACCCAAAGGCACAAAAAAGACAGAGCTCCTTTTCTCCCTTCTCCAAGATGCGAGGTTCCGGCTCCATTCCAATGATACGGTTTTTGCCAGGTATTCTGGCGGTACGGCCCTAGCAGATTCCGTCGAACGGAAACTCTTCATGGCCACCAACGCTGTGGAATCCTACCCCGATCTCGCTCCTCTCTTCGACAACAGCAAATGTGAAAACATCATCGTGTATAAGGAAGCCTGCCAGAATGAAAAGTGCCTGCAGTTGGATGATTGCCGGTTGGACCGAGGCTCACCATTCTGCTACACAGCGTCTAAACAGGCCTTTTCTCTCCTCGATCCTTATTGGATAGGGGGACCTGCCAAACACGTAAAGCGCACGTCTCTCCGCTGGTTGTTCCTGCTCCGGAACGACAAAGTTTCCCCACCCTTTGTGAAGACAGAAACTGAAGATGCCTTGCGCATAATGGAACACGGCGAAATTTTCGGAGCACAAAGAGAGCTCGGCCCGGCTCGAAATCAGCCTTTCTATAACCCACACCTGCTGGTTGTGACTCCAGAGCGCATGGAACTCGAGAGGAGTTTTTTCCGGCGCTTGCTGGACAGCACAGAGTGTTACCTTTTTAACAGTGGAGTCGCCTCCCCTGACGACCTGAAAAGGATTCTTACGGGCGAAGCACAAGCAGGACCAGGGTCTGATTGAGATTTTGAGCTCAGGGCAATAGGATTTGAGGGAATATTGAGTTTGAGCAATGTTGTTTTAGAGATTCAAGAATGAGCGATAAAAAGATCTACAACGAGGATGTTTATAAAAAATTTTCAGAGGAACTCCACAGAGCGCTAAAAGGCCCGAATGTAAAGTCCGTAGATCTCAAATGGCTCGAGCCACGGGCTAAGTCCGTGGGCATCAAAACAGTGTACGGATCTTATGGGTGGCGCTGTGCGATCTCCAGCCGTATCGCCCCTAAAACCGTATATCTGGGCAGCGAAGCTGTAAGGCTTCCGCGCCTCACGCCTCAGCAGGAAGGAATCATCGCCAAAGCCCCAGAAGAATTGGACAAAGTGCTGCATTTGGTGAAGACTCTCCCTATCTGCCATATTCGACGACAGATGGGGGAGAACGATTCCTATAACCCCATATGTAATCTCTACATCTCTGAGGCGGACCTTATCAACTACCGCCTGGGCTACATGTGGGGAGCAACCATGTTCAAACCAGGGAAAAGACCCGGGCCTGAATTCACGATGATCCACATTCCCGAGGAACATCCTCTGCGTCAACAAGTTTTAGTCCTCCCTGAATCCAACATCAACATCGCCCTGGGAACCGATTACATGGGTGAGGATAAAAAAGGTTTCCTCCGTCAGGCCATGTGGACAGCGGACCAGTTGGGTATGCTCGGATTGCATGCGGGCACAAAGATCGTCACGGTTCGAGGTACAGACGGAAAATTGAAGACTTTCGGAGTTTTTCTATTCGGCCTCACGGCGACCGGGAAATCCACATGGTCCTGCCACCAGCTCGGCCTGGACCACCAAAAAGGGGAAAAGACTCTGGTGACACAAGACGACATCTGCTTCCTGTGCAAAGACGGTTCAGCTTTGGGATCAGAGAACAACTTCTTTGTAAAAACAGATGTGGAGAAGGAATTCCAGGAGGCCATGTACAATGCCCTTGTGGATAAAACGGCTCTCTATGAAAACGTCATGATCAAGTCCAACGGAGAAGTGGACTTCCTGGATGAGAGCCTCACAGCCAACGGCCGGGCAGTGATCAACCGCAAAAAGCTCAAAGTCAAAATTAGGGGAAAGATGGTCTCCATTTTCTGCAAATCCATCGACCTTCCCGCATTGGAAAATCTCGATGGCCTTATTTTTGCTTTCATCACCCGAAGAAATACTATCATGACGTTCGCTCAAGAGCTTACGCCCGAGCAGGCGGTGCTCGCCTACTTGTGGGGAGAAAGCACTCACAGTTTTGCCAGTCAACCACTCAAGGCCGGAGAATCGGTTCGCATCGTGGGAACAGACCCGTTTATCATCGGCTCCAAGGCCAATAAAGTGAACCGTTTCTATGAAATTATCATGACTCTCGTCAGCAACTACCCGGGCAAGGTGAAATTCATGCAGTACAACACAGGGGGAATCGGAGAGATCATCGAGACATATGAAGAGGATGGGATCAAGAAAAAAAGGCAGGTACGCAAGGTGAGCCGAGTTCCCATCAACCTCATGGCCCAGATCCAAAGGGGAGATTTGCGCGGAACGAATCACTACGAGAAGGGTTTTCTCGGAACAAAGGAGATCAGGCAAGCGGAAGGACAGGGGCTTGAGGAATGGGACATTCGCAAGTACTATTCGGACGAGAAGATCGGAGAGTATATTGCGGACCTGGTCGAAGGGAGAAAAGTTTACACCGAAGAGATCGCAAGCGAGGGGCTTCGCGATGAGATTCTTTATGCCGCGGAGCGTTCTTACCGCATCGACAAGAGCGGACGGTCAACACAAGTCTTTGTCCCTGATGCCCCGGAGGCCGAAGCAAAGGCTCCCGAGATCCCTGAGTTCAAATCCAGACCGCGCCGGGGCGGATTCTGGCGCTCGCGCTGATCTGTTCAGATTGTCTCCTCAAGACTTTAACTCAGCACAGAATGAACAAATTATGGCCCCACGGATTTTTCAATTTCCTCAGCTAAGAGATGCAGAAGGAGAAGATGGACCTCCTGGATGACGGGCGTGTGGGATGAGGGGATATCACACAGGATATCGGGCAAAGGACCGATTTTACCCCCTCCTTCCCCAGTGAGCACGATCGTGAACAGACCATATTCTTTCGCAGTCTGCACAGCTCGGATGATATTGGGGGAATTTCCGCTTGTGGTCAAGCCTAGAGCAATGTCACCTTTTATGCCCAGAGCCTCGATCTGACGGCTGAAAACAATGTCAAAACTCTCGTCATTGGCAATGGAAGTGAGCACAGACGTGTCTGTGGTGAGCGCGACCGCAGAAATGGCAGGCCGCTCGAGCAGGAATTTGTTCACCAGTTCTGCTGCGAAATGCTGAGCCTGAGAGGCGCTCCCTCCGTTGCCAAATATGAGAATTTTTTGATTTTTGCTCAGACGATCTGTCAGTTCCTGCACAATCTTTGCAAAATTATCACCTTTTTTTTCGAAAAATGTGCTTATGGCCTGAGTGAGTTCATTTATTCTTTTTTCGTACATCATACTCTCTCCTTCTCCCTGTATGTCCATATTATTGCCATTTCAAGCATAAAATTTCAAATGCCAGATTGGATCTGCATTCGCACTTGTTCCATGAGAGCAGGCATATCCTCTTTGGCAAGTCCGCTCACGGGAACAGCCTGATGGAAAGTCACTTTCACTGTTCCTTTTTTTGTAAAAGGGCTTCCTTTCGGCATCAGATCATAGGTCCCCTCTATAGTTATTGGGACAATAGGGGCCTGGCTGTTTATAGCGAGGAAAAACGCGCCGCGACGGAACGGCTGCATCTTCCCGTCGCGACTCCTTGTTCCCTCCGGAAAGATCAAATAGGAGTATCCTTTTGTCTTGATCAATTCTGTCGCCCGTTCGATGCTTCTGCGGCCCGACTTCAGACCTTTTCGGTCCACCGGGACAAATCCCACAAACCCCATGGACCATCCGATGATTGGAATTCGAAAGATCTCTTTTTTTATGATTACATGTACGATCTGCGGAATGAGATAAAAAAGCAGGGGACCGTCGAGAAAACTCAGGTGATTGGCCATAAACACGCAGGGTTTTTTTCTGTCCACATTATTCCGGCCGGATACATCGAGCCGGATCCCCAAAATCCATGGACCTGCCGCAATGGCCGATTTCCCCAGGAGGAGCAGGGGAATTCGCCATCTTGTCACAAAACATAAAAGAAAAAGAGGGATGGCAAGGAAAATCACCAAGACATAGACAAAAACAAGAAGTAACGTCCGCATGACACAAAAGAAAGATTATACTATATCACATAAAGAAAATAG
Source organism: Candidatus Aminicenantota bacterium (assembly GCA_013139435.1). Taxonomy (GTDB): domain Bacteria; phylum Acidobacteriota; class Aminicenantia; order Aminicenantales; family Aminicenantaceae; genus WTAW01. The sequence continues at coordinate 6,594 of WTAW01000442.1, forward strand.
AAAAAAAAAGGGCGGCACTTTGTGCCGCCCCACTGTGGCTTCACTCAGAATTTGATTCAGCTATTAGGGTGTTATTGTGTAGGTCTTCTGCGCAACGATCCAGTTTCCGTCCCACATGATCAGATCTTCATCAAAAGATGCCATGGTGGTCACTGTGTAAAGACTCAATTCTGGATCAGCTGGCAGAAACGCAATCGGTCCTGGTGCCTTGTTTCTACCATGAGAAGCAACGATAAACGAATCATCGCCAGGATCAGGATCATTTGTACCGTACATT
>WTAW01000283.1 GCA_013139435.1 Candidatus Aminicenantota bacterium
TGTGTCGATAAACACAGAATCGTTCTTGATGCTGATCTGGCGGAAACGTGCATTGAAGAGACCTCTTTTCCCGATGCGTGTGGAAAACCCACCAGCGAAAGAGTTGGAGGCTGTTGACAAGCTTGTGAAAGCGTTCTTCACATTGCTGTTGACATAATGCGCCGTGATCACAGAGGAATCGGATAAAGAGACATTCGCCTTGATCAGATGGGTTTGTTTGTCTGTATCAGGGATCACGTTGAAAGGAAGAGCGCCATCTTTTGCATCATACTGGATACGGCTATCAAAAACAGGGATAACTTTCTCGGGATGGAGTGTCAGAAGATATGTATGTGTGGGTGCGGCTTCATTCTCCCTGTATTCCCGCTTGGTGTATGAATAATCAAACACGGCTTTTCCCAGCGTGACATTGCCTCCCAGCTGATAATCTCTGTTGTTGTTATCGATAGGTCGAGACTTGGCAACAACATGGCAGGAGGAGCATTTGCTCAGAGTCCGTGCTTGATATTCCCCACTCCTGTGCTCATTCCTCACGTTTGCGTAGAATTTCAAGAAGGAGGCACCCGGAATAGTTAATTTGGACTCGCTGATGAATTCGCTTCTGGTGATCTGATATTCGTCCGTTGGATTGTAGTCAGTATGAAAAACGCCGGATCTTGCTTCGCTGGCTACATCCAGATTCTTCATCGGGTCATGATCCAACCGGTGGAGCAGAGAGTTGAAGGAGAACTTTTGATCAAACACCCGACCCATGACAGGCTTCGCATCCTTTCTGGATACCGCTCAGTTCCCAATCCAAAATTCGGCTGTGGATATTCATCTTGGAAAGAGCGTGGTCCTCGTGACATTCAAGACATGCCTCGTTGCCCACATTCTTCACAACATCCACATCTGGGTTGTAGGCCAACCCTAGGCAAGGGATGCTGAGCAAGAAGCTGACAGCGATGAATTTAAGAATAAACTTTCGTGTCATGACTCCTCCTGATATTTTATTAATTTAGAATATTATAAAATTATATATAAATAAGTCAACTATTTTATAAAAAACTTTAAATATTTGAAAAAAATTGGTATATTTATTTTGGAGGAACAACATGGAAAGATCGCTACGCTATTACGAGCTCCATGCAGAAGTCTGTAAAACCTTTGGCCATGCCAAGAGATTGATGGTCATAAGCACGTTGCGGGATAACGAATTGATGGTGACAGAAATATCAGAACGAACTGGAATCGATATCTCTAACCTCTCACAGCACCTCCACGTTCTCCGGGACAAGGGTCTTGTATCCACGCGAAGAGAGGGCACCAAAATTTATTACCAGTTATCGCATCCCAACATCGGTAAAGCCCTGGACCTCATGTCTGCATTTTTAGACCAGAGCATCTCTAAATCTCAAGACCTGATCAAAAAATCCTAAATGGAATTGCATTATGGATAAAAATATATATAATTCAGCAGTTGGTCATAAGCATAACCCGCTTATGACAGAGCAATATTAAAGGAGGATAGAGTGAAAAAAATATTACCCGGATTACTCGTTGTGTTTTTTTGTCTTATAGTCATCAATGTATTCAGCCAAGATCTCACCTACGCTGGTGCAGCTAAATGTAAAATGTGCCATAAGAGTGAAAAACAAGGCCAGCAGTATCCTCTATGGGAGGCCCGGAAACATTCCAAATCGTTTGTAGCTTTGACATCTGACGAGGCCAAGGCCCTTGCTGCAGATGCCCCCGAGAATCCCAAGTGTCTGAAATGCCATTCACCTCTCGCTCAAAAAGCACCCGAGCTCAAGGAAGATGGAGTATCCTGTGAAGTCTGTCATGGTCCTGGCAGTGCGTATAAAAAGATGAGCATCATGAAAGACCATGCCGAAGCCGTAAAGAACGGCTTGACAGATTACGGTTCACCAGAGGCAATTAAGGCTCAGTGCCTCTCCTGTCATGAAAACGCCCACGACAAACCTTTCGATTTCGACGCTGCATGGGAAAAAGTGAAGCATCCAAGGCCAGAAAAGAATTAAATCCAATCAATTCTTACATTCCGACCTTTTATTCCTCAATTTCAGCATCAGGATGTTCATGTACGAACATATCCCTGGGCATTTTTCCCGACAGCCATGAAGGATTCATTGGGTACACCTGAGGGCTGAAAACCGTCGAATACATATGCCAGACAAATATGGCTAAAGATGCCAGGATAGCCTCATAATAATGAATGACCAAAGTTACATCTAAAAAACCCTTTGGCAGGAGCTGCAGCACAACGTTGTCAAACCAGAGAAAAAGACCCGTAAAAATCATGATAGCAGTTCCCCAGATCAGGGCCCAATACTCGGCTTTCTCGACGTAGCTGAACCGTTTGAAGCGGGGAGTTTCCTTGGACCGGCCGAGGTTGTACAGAATCCGCTGGACAAATTCCCTAAAATCAGAAATTTTGGGCATCATATCTTTGAAAAAACCTCTCCCTCTCTTCGTAAACAGGTAAATGATGTGCCACACGGTGACAAAGATCATGACAACAGCTGCAACACGATGAATGGTACCCCTCAACTCAAAGCCTCTTTCCCAGCCAAAAAAGAGCTGTGTGATCCATGAGTCACTGAACCGCAAAGCAAATCCGGAGATGACGAGCACGATAAAACTCACCATGAGCAACGTGTGCTGCCAGAGTTCTCCGATCCTCATTCTCCGGACCTGAGGTTTTTTCATCACGAGAACAATCTGTCTTATAAGATCGATCAGCCAGTGAAGAACCATCAACCCTATAATGATAATAATCGCAGCAATATAGATTTTTTTGACGACCTCAGCAGCCTTAGTCTGCAGTCCTCCACCGCCAATTCCATGAATAGGCATAGCAGCCAGAGCTGCAGAGATTCCCGGATGACATTCTCCACACGTAGCTTTCAAATTATCCGGATTGATCGTAGATGTAGGATCAGAACTGGGAAGAATTCTGTGCACACCATGACAGGAAGCACAATTGGCCACATGAAGGTCACCCGCTTTGCTCTTCAGCCCATGATAACTATCGATAAAGGACGTCAAGCGACCTGTAGCCAATCCGTATTTTTCGGTCAATGCGATGGATTCATGACAGGGAGCACAGGTAGCCTCTGCCACTCGAGATCTGGAAACCGGCGAACTCGGATCACTAGTTGAAATGATGCCATGCTCCCCATGACAGTGAGTGCAGACAGGGGCATCCGTTTCGCTTCGGCTTACCAGTACGCCATGGATCCCTTCCCAGAAATCCTGCTCAACCCCTTTGTGGCACTTGCCGCAAGTTTTGGGTATGTTGAAATGATTGATGGACGATTCCTGATTTCCAGGAGACAAAATCTTATGGGAGGTTCCGGCCGTGGAGTGGCAATCATTACAGGTCGCAGCCACATAGATTCCACCTTTTGTTGCCTGGCCGTGTACGCTGCTCTCATAGATCTCGATAGGATGATCGATCAATATTTCATACTTTTTAGTTAGATCGAGATCCTCATGACATAAGCCGCATGTTTGGGGAAGATTGGCCGGATGGGTTTTGCTGAGCTTGACTGATGAAGGCAAAACATTATGATCACCATGGCACGCAGCACAGGAGGGAGCGTCCTCACATTCTTTGTATCCTTCTCTCCCATGAGCTTGATACGCTTCTGATTCTTTCTCATGACAAGCTCTACACCCCTCACATCCAACAACAAAATCTGGATCTTCCTTGTGTGGTGAGATCGCCCTATCCGTATGACAATCCAGGCATTCCAAGCCCTCATGGATGGAATGGGAAATGTCCACTTCGATCTTTGTGTTATGCTTGCTCGTCTCATGGCATGTGGTACAATCCTCACTGGTTATCTGCTCGTATTCCTCTTCCGCTTCCTGGGTCACAGCAAAAGTGATTAGGACAGCACATAAAAAAATCGCAAAAAAGACTGCTAAATTAATCGATTTTCTCGGAGGTCTGAACATTTTTTTCACTCCGCAAATAATCATCTTATATAGAGTTTCGCATAATAACACGATTTTCTCAAAAATCCAAGACTTTAAGCCTGTTAAGGCTGTTAAATGGGGGATATGACTCACTCACGTGTCAAATCCCCCAATGTCGCATTTCTGACATTTTCTATAAATTCTATCTTATTGATAACAATTAAATTATGCCGCTCAAAAAATGCATCGCTTTTGGCACATTATTTGCTATTAGAGTAGAGAATCCTATTCTACAAAAAAGGAGGAAAGAATGAGAACATTTAAGACCTTCCTTGTCGTTGTTCTTGTACTTGCTTGCTCCAGCATGCTCGCTTCACAAGACTACGGAAAACTGTCCAAGTATATCTCCCAAGCGACGGGAGATTATGTCGGATCAGCAGCATGCGGAATTTGCCATGTACAAACTCACGATTGGTGGTTTGGATCCGGACATGCACACAAGCTGCGAGACGCAGAAGAAGCCCGCGGGGCAGGTGTGCCTCCGCCAGATTCTGTTTCCTGGGATGATATCAAATGGGTTATCGGCGGCTTTAATTGGAAAGCAAGGTTTGTGGGGAACGACGGATACATCATCACCAAGGGGGGAATGAATCAGTTTAACCTTGCGAACCGTGGTTGGACTGATTACCATCCAGACGAAACAAAGAAATATGATTGCGGGCCTTGTCATATGACAAACTACAAAGAAACGGGTCGTCAGGAATTCTTGCCGGGTGTCGTCGGACGCTGGACCTTTCCGAGTGTCCATTGTGAGGAATGTCATGGCCCGGGGAAACAACACATCCTAACTGGAGGAAGCCCTGCCGAGGTCACCGTTAACAAATCTTCAGCGGGTTGCGGAAAATGCCACTTCCGGACAGACCCTGCCATTATTCCAGCAAGCGGTGGATTTATCAAACACCATGAACAGTACAACGAAATATTGAAAAGCAACCATGGAACACAACTGAATTGTGTGACCTGCCATGATCCACACAAAACCGGAAGCTCATCCATTAAGATCACTTGCGCGGATTGCCATGCTGATGTTGCTGGAGTCTATGAAGGCAGCAGTATGGGCCAATCTGGAGTGACCTGTGAAGACTGCCACATGCCTCTTATGACAAAGAGTGCTATTTCCTTGAAAAAATGGGTCGGTGATGTCAAGACGCACATGTTTAAAATCAACTTGAATGCAGGCGCAAAGCCTTTCACTTCAGATGGAACGGAGGCAAAAGGATACGTGACATCAGAATTTGCCTGTCTCGTCTGCCACTACGACAGAGACAAGAGCTGGGCTGCGGGCTACAAGGGAGTGATACACGGATTAAGATAGGCCTGATATTTTCAAACGAAAACTCAACGTGTAGAGGTTTAATGCCTCTATCCATACAAAAATAAAGGAGACAGGTGTGATGAAAAAAACACACTTTCTGTTTATCACGGCCCTCCTTCTCCCACTTTATCTGGCAGTTGCTGCTGCACCTCAAGAAAATGAGGACACGGAATACGTGGGAGCAGAAACCTGTCTGGAATGTCATGACAATATGATCAAAAGCCTGGCAAAGACACCACATTTCAAAGCTTCAGCGACAATTGGAGAAACTCACGTGGAGTATTGCGAAGCATGCCATGGTCCCGGAGGGATCCATCTGGAAGACCCTGAAATCAAGGGTTCTATCCGGAATTTTGTGGAGATGCCTATCGAAGAAACAACCTCGGCTTGCCTGTCCTGCCACAGAGACGATCATTTCCTGAAAAAGATTCGGAGAGAAAAACATTACCAGACAGGCGAGTCCTGTCTCTCTTGTCATTCTGTTCACCAAGAGAGACCTGAGGGGAAACTTCTCGCTCAACGAGCAGAGAGTCTTTGTTTTACATGCCATCAAGACAAGGCTGCAGAATTCAACCTCCCTTACCATCACAAAGTGCAAGAGGCTCGAATGACATGCTGGTCCTGTCATGATCCCCACAACACAGAAACTTCTATCCAGCGTTTAGGGCACAAGAAAATCAGCGAAAAATGTTTCGAGTGCCATCCATCGCAAAGAGGTCCTTTCACTTATGAACATCTCGCTTCGAATGTGGGCACATGTGAAGTTTGTCATCAACCCCATGGTTCTGTAAATGCAAGGCTCCTTAGGCGTTCAGAGCAATATCTATTGTGTTTGGAATGTCATTCAGGTCAATTACCCGAGGACGGACTCTTCGGCAAAAAGACACCTTCGTTCCATATCACGAATGTATCGACATATCAAAACTGCACGATCTGTCATGTGAAGATCCACGGTTCTTACCTAGACCGTTACTTTTTAAGATAGGGGGAGACAATGCGAAAAATTAGGATATGTTTCACATGGATGACCGTGGCTCTTTTTCTTATCTCTGGCTATTCCTTCGGACAGACGATCGTATTCGAAGGGGACAACACAAAAGAAGAAAATATCTGGGGAAGTTATCTTGTGTCAGGAGCTTTCGGCGTGAGTTACCTCTTCAATGATATCCAGGGTGATAAGAACCTTTTTCTTTCTCAATTCAACCTCGATCAGGGCGTGAGCATTCCAGAGATCTCTTTACGTGCCTACAGGGCTCCGGAGAAAGACGCATTTCTGGATATCATCACATTAGATGTCACCGGCTTTGGTGCAGAGCGGTATGGGAGAGCTGCATTCCGGTTGGAGAAGAGGAATTTGTTCTTTTTAGCTGGTGGCTACACTGAACGGAAATACTTCGCCGATGTGGCCAGTTTTGTCAACCCGATTTTTAATCCCGAATCCGAAGAAGCTCTCTACCGGAGTTTCCACACTTGGGACACCAAAGAAAAGGTCTTCGACCTCAACGGAGGATTCAGGGTCACATCTTGGTTGAGTTTTGATGCATTGTGGCAGAGAACCGAACTGGAAGGAGACAGCCTTATTACCCTGCACCTCTTAAACAATGAGTTCCCATTGAGCGAACCTATCAATCAGACAAGCAACCTTTTTCGTTTGACAGCTGATTTAAGAATAAAGAATTTTCTCTTCTATAAGATATCCGGAATTTCTAACACATTTAAGCTGAACCAGACGACCGCCTCAGAAGAGGATAACGTTGGGATTCGAGGGCTCCCGTCCGGCACCTCTTCGATCATGCTGACGGAACAATCTAGAACAACGGCAGTGGATATGGACACATGGATTATCGATCAATCCCTCCAGATTATCCCGGTCGAAAGGTTATTCCTCGAAGCAAGCTACAAAAAGAGTCAGACAGAGGGAACGAGTAGGGGCGATG
>WTAW01000354.1 GCA_013139435.1 Candidatus Aminicenantota bacterium
TAAGGATCGAACGATCGTCATCGACCACAAATATCGTAGGCTGGTATTCATTCATTCGTGATCACTCCCCATCCTCGTATGTTCTCTTTTTGATTCATTATACTAGGATTCAAGGATTCAAACTAACACCCTATCATTTGATTCCAGATTAAAGTTTATTATATTAAGGCCTCACATTATGTCAAGATTCTGAAGGCTTGGCCTCTTATTAATTCAATCACAAAAAAGCGGCTTTCCACACTTAGAACTATGATTCCCTAGCCAAAAAGATTATTTTAAGATTCAAAAACAAGGATATTTTAAAGTTATTTTTTTATTCTTCAACAGTTTGCATCAGCCAAAGCAAATTGAGACAATTAGGTTATGGTTAAGGCCTCCCGAGAATTCCAGGTTTTTGTAAAGCCGATCGGTCCCATCTGCAATCTGGACTGTCACTATTGTTACTACTTGAAGAAGGAACATCTCTATCCTCAGGGCGAGTCGTTTCGCATGCCTGAGGACATCCTGGAGGAGTACATAGTCCAGCACATCAAGGTTTATCCTGAGGCAGTGATCCGTTTTTCCTGGCATGGTGGGGAACCGACAGTCCTGGGATTGGATTACTTTCGTAAGATCGTAGCGCTGCAGCGCAAACACCAGCCTCCTGACCAGCGCATCATGAACGGCATGCAGACCAATGGGACGCTCCTCGATGAGGATTGGTGCCGTTTTTTAGCGGAAGAGGGATTTGCTGTTGGACTCAGCCTGGACGGGCCTCAGGACATGCATGATCGGTACCGCCTCACCAAGGACCAGAAATCCACGTTTGAGGCAACAATGCATGGGTATGAACTCTTGCGCCAGCATGGGGTCAATTGCGATATCCTGTGTGTGGTGAATGCACACAATGTCCGGCATCCCAATGAGGTCTACAGATTCTTCAAGGAGATCAAGGCTCCGTATGTGAGCTTACTACCGATGGTGGAGCCACAGCCCGAAGCTGAAGGCGGCGTAAGCCCCCACACCATATCGGCCGAAGCTTGGGGCGATTTTCTCTGTACCATCTTCGATGAGTGGGCGGAACATGATGTCGGTCTGATCAAAGTGCAGATATTCGAGGAGGCAACCAGAACAGCTTTCGATCAGGAGCATTCGCTGTGTATCTTTCGTCCGGTCTGCGGAGATATTCCTGTCATCGAACACAACGGAGATTTCTATTCATGCGACCACTACGTCGATGATGAACATCGCCTTGGAAATATAAAGAATACCCCGTTGGTGGAGATCCTCGAGAGTCCGGAACAGAAATCATTCGGGCAAGCCAAGTTGGATAGACTCCCCCGCTATTGCCTGGAATGCGAGGTCAGGCCCATGTGCAATGGCGAGTGCCCGAAGAATCGTTTTATCCGGACTCCCGATGGCGAACCAGGATTGAATTACCTCTGTGCGGGATATAAACGCTTTTTCACTCACTGCCAGCCATTTGTTCAAGAGGTGGCCGCCCAGTGGCGCCAACAAACTTTAGAGCTAAAGCAGCAAACACCGCATGCGCAAGCTACTGATGTCCGAACTCATATCCGGACTGGCCCCAAAATCGGCCGGAATGATCCCTGTCCGTGTGGCAGTGGCTTAAAGTACAAGAAGTGTTGCTTGGATAAATAATCCAGTCAATAATACCGTCAGGTCTTTAGTTTTTCTTTGAAAAATGCGATCGTACGCTTCCAGGCAAGTTTAGCTGCCTCTTCGTGATAGCGAGTGCCTGTGTCGTTGAAAAATGCGTGCGCAGCTCCCTCATACATATACATCTTGTACTCTATGTTTGCTTTCTTAAGGGCTACTTCAAATGCTTCTATGCCTGCATTGATGCGTTCATCAAGACTTCCATAGTGGCAAAGCATAGAAGCTTTGATCTTAAGCACATCTTCAGCCACAGGCTGCCGGCCATAAAAAGGAACTGCTGCATTCAGATCCGGGGACTTGACAGCCACCTGGTTTGTCATTCCTCCTCCCCAACAGAAGCCCATACATCCGACCTTTCCTGTGGATTGAGGATGTGTTTTTAGGTACTTGACTGCGGCAACGAAATTTTTTTGAGTCGACTCACTGTCAAGTTCTCTCATCCTCGATCGAGCAGCATCCACATCTTCCGGAGTTCCCCCTAATGGAGAACAAGCGTCCGGAGCTACAGCCAAAAATCCCTCTAATGCGACACGCCTGGCGACATCTCGTGTGTGGGGATTGAGACCTCTGTTTTCGTGGATCACGATCACACCGGGGAGTTTTTTCTCTCCCTTTGGCCTTGCGAAATGTGCAAGGACATCACCTGTTTCACCGGGGTATTTGATGTCCTTCACGTGAAGGCGGGGATCATCATCTGCCACGACTTGGGCTTCGGCATAACTGCCTTCTATGAGAGGCAGAAGTGCTAAAGCTGCAGCCGTACCACCGGCCAGAGCAGTGAGTTTCTTGAGGAATTCACGGCGGTCGAGTGATCCATTCGAGTAGGCATCGTACAAACCCAAAATTTTTTTATCCATAATTTTCCCTCCATATATATTCCTAGATTTTCATTCAAGAATCTGATAATCCGAATATTCATCCACAACTTCACGACGGAT
>WTAW01000424.1 GCA_013139435.1 Candidatus Aminicenantota bacterium
GGCTGCCGGTGTCGTTGCCATCTGTCAATAGGATCATCACCTTGTTTTCCGATTCGCTGTTTTCGAAGAGCTTGATCGCGAGCCCGATGGCATCCCCGATCATGGTTTGTGGGCCTGCCATCCGGACTTGTGCTTCATCCAGCAGAATTCGAAAGGTGTCGTAGTCCTGCGTGAATGGCACCTGGAGATAGGCCGCTGTGCCGAAGAGGATCAGACCCAAGCGGTCCCCCTCTCGGCGGGAGATAAAATCATCCAGGACGAGCTTTACGGCTTCAAGGCGGTCGATCCGATCGCCTTCTGTATCCAGAAAATCGCGTGCCTCCATGGAGCCCGAGAGGTCCACGGCCAGCATGAGATCGCGTCCTGCCTCGATCCTGGTGATGGGATCCTCGACCCATTGGGGGCGAGCCATGGCTGATACGATCAAAAGCCAGGCCAGTGGAAGCGTAAGCTTCTGGAAGGGCTTCGGCCGGAGGATGACAGCTCCTCTTCCCGGGGTCTGTCCCGTGACTTTTTGCAGCGTTTCGAAAAAAGGTGCCTGAACAGCCTTACGTTGCTCCTTGTAGGGTTTTGCTAATAGTCGAATGAAGAAGGGAAGTACGAGCAGCGCAAACATCCAGGGGTAGGTGAATTCAAACATCAGGACTCTCTCCGGTGTTTTTTGATCCATTTGCGCACAATGTGTATGAGATCGTGGATTTCTTCTTCTTTGTACTGTTCCAGTCTCTTTGACGGTTGATAGGCGGTCTGTTCGAGGATCTGCCCTGGGCCGTCTGTGAAATCCGTGCCTCCGTAGCTTGCATCCAGAAACCTCAGCCAGTTCTCACCGCTGAGTGATGCGATTTTTTCACGCGGGAAACAGTGCAGGGCGGTTTGTTTGACCAAAACAGGGATTTCCGCGAGAGCTTTTTCCAAACCGAGATTTTGGCGCAGTATCCTCTCGATATCCTGGAGTTTCTCGAGTGCCCAGCGGCGGTATCGGTTGGCTTTGATGTGGCGATAACGTCGGTAAACGATCCAAACTAAAAGAGTAATAATAAGGCTAAAAAGGATAAGCCATCCGATGGTTTCGGGTTTATAGCTGATCGCCTGGGGTAAGGCGATCTCGATCAGGCCTTCAAGTTGGGGATCTGCGGATTGTGGTCCGAACAATTCAACTCCTCCTTGTCCGTGGAGAGTACCCGAGGAGGTGCCTCACCTGTTGAGCCACGCCTTCCGATGTGCTTAAAGGCAGAATCGGAATGCCCCGCTTTGACAGCCATTCCTTTGTTTCCTGCAGACGCACATCGAATATCTCCGCAAAATCTTTCTGCACCTTTCCCTTGGAGGTGTCGATCTCAAGTTGGAGTTCTCCATCACTCACAACAAGTGTGCCTCCCTTAGGAAGTTGTGTCTCCAGAAGATCATACATCAGACATACGATGAGGTCGTTATGCCTGGCGATAAGAGACACAAACCGCTCTGTTTCACTGTTTGCACCGTTGAGGTCACTGATGATACAGACCAGATAGTCGTGTTTGGCGAGATGGACGGCTTTCTTGAGTGCCTGATTCAGCATCTCTGGATTGGTTTTGATTCCCGTACCTATTTTTAAGGCGTGGTTATATTTTATGACAGCCTGAAGGGTATGTAGGATTCTTTTGCGGCTGCGGTGGGGTTTTATCTCTGAGATCTCAGTGTCATTAAAAACGAGTGCACCGACTCGGTCTCCCATGCTCATGGCTCGCCAGGCTGCTAAAGCCGCTGTCTCGGCGGCGGTCACGGACTTCATCGCGACTTCACTGCCAAAGAACATAGACAGACATTGGTCGACCACAAGAATGACTGGACGATCTCGTTCTTCGGTGTAGACGCGTGTGTGCGGTTTCTTGGTGCGGGCAGTAACCTTCCAGTCCATGCTGCGGATATCATCGCCGGGAAGATAGCGCCTGATCTCCTCGAAGTTAAGACCTCGTCCCCGTAATCGTGAAGCATGACGCCCGGATAGCAGGCTGGTAATGGGTTGTTTAGGCAGGAAGCTGAATCCTGAAGCTTGATGCTGTAACCTTATCAGATCATCAAGATCAGCATAAACACCTTTAAGCTCGGAGGGTACGGAGCGAGGCCGAACATTCGGAAATACTGAAAGGTGTGTCATATCCTCATCGATCCTGCAATCATGTTTTTGGTATGATTGCTTTTCTAGGGGACAGCGACCAGTTTGACGACTTCGCCGATCACCTGGTTGGCGCTTATTCCTTCGGCATTAGCCTCATAGCTCAAGATGATACGATGGCGCAAGGCGTCATGTACGATAGCCCGGATATCATCGGGTGTGACATGATCTCTTCCGTTAAACCAAGCATGGACTCTAGAGCATTTGTCCAAAGCTAAGCTTCCCCGGGGGCTTGCACCGACCTCCAGCCATTTTTTCAACTCTTCGCTGTACTTTTCTGGTTGGCGCGTGGCGTTGATCAAGTCAACGATATATTTTTCGATGTTTTCAGAAACATGGATGTCATGAATTTGTTCACGGGCGGTGAAGATAGAATCTTGAGCGATCTTGATGCCTTCCTTGCGTTTTCCTTTGTCCTTGTCTTCTTCCCCTCTAACCAGCCGGATGATCTTCTGTTCGGACTCATGATCCGGATAGTTGATGTAGATGTGCATCAGGAAGCGATCCATTTGGGCTTCAGGCAGGGGATACGTGCCTTCCTGTTCGATGGGATTCTGGGTGGCCATGACCATGAACAGATCAGGAAGCGGGTAGGTCTTTCCGGCTACGGTCACCTGGCGTTCTTCCATAGCTTCCAAAAGTGCAGCCTGGACTTTTGCCGGAGCACGATTGATCTCATCGGCAAGGATGATGTTACTGAAGATCGGCCCTGGCTGGAATTTGAATTGGTCTTTGTCTCCGTCACTGTAATAAACTTCGGTTCCGGTGATATCCGAGGGGAGCAAATCAGGTGTGAATTGGATACGGCTCAAACCGGCTTCAAGCACCTTGGCGATGCTGTTGACCGCCCGGGTTTTTGCAAGGCCTGGTAGTCCTTCTACGAGCACATTGCCGTTAGCCAAGAGAGAAAAAACCAACCTTTCCACTACATAGTCCTGCCCTATAATGGATTTCTGGACTTCTTCTTTTAGCGTCTTGATCTCATCTAACGCTTTTGAGTTGGCCATAATCCCTCCAAATATCTATCTCGTTCAGTATATAATGTATACTACACGAAAGTTTTTTAAAGCAAAAGATAGGTAAAAAATAGAGCCGATATCTATCTACAGCTAGATATCGGCTCTGAGCATACAATTCTTAGAATATCAATTTTGGCCCCAAAAATCTCGCTCTAAGCGATTTTTTCAGGGCCAAATTGTATTTTTCTGCTTTATTTACAGCAAGTTAGCGTGGCCTGTCCCCCTTTTCTTAACGTTTGGGATCTTTGAGGCTGTCAAGTGCATTGTCCATGCTTAAGCTTGATCCTCTTACAGGCGGGAATTCTTTGAAAGTCTCAAGGAACTGCCCGATGTACGCCTGAGCTGGAACGAACAGCCACATGTTATCCGCCATCCAGCGCATGTATAATTCCGACTCGAATATTGCCTTCTCGAAGGGATCGGCTCTCAAGTTGATGACCCTCGGCCATGCCGGTACTTTGCGGTAAGCCTCAGTGATATTACCTTCCAAAAGTGTAAAATGAAGTTTCCAGTTGTTATAACGAAGAGCGTTGAGATTGCCACCCTGATCGAAATAATAGATCTCTCTACGTGGTGATTCTTTGGTCTCACCCTTTAAGAAGGGAAGTAAGTTGTAGCCGTCGAGGTGCACCTTGAATGTTTTGTCGCCAACAGTGTGGCCTTTTTTGAGTTTTTCTTTGATATCGGTTTCGCCGAGTGCAGCCATGAGTGTAGGGATCATGTCTTCGTGCGAAGCAATTTCGTTGATCTTTGTGCCGGGCTTGATGACTCCAGGCCAACGGATAAATGCCGGCACACGGAAACCCCCTTCCCAGGTGGTTCCTTTTTCACCCTGAAACGGGATGGTGCCGCCGTCCGGCCAGGTGAAGGTTTCAGCCCCGTTGTCTGTGGAATAGAAGACTATGGTGTTGTCAGCGATACCTAGCTCGTCCAACTTGTCCAGCAACATCCCCGTATGATGATCATGCTCCAGCATGCCGTCGGCATAGATACTGATGCCGGATTTTTGGTACCATTTGTCGCTGAGGCGGGTCCAGACATGCATACGAGTGGTTGTCACCCAAAGAAAGAATGGCTTTTCGTTTTTAACAGCGCCCTCCATAAATTTTATGGCACCGTTGACGAACTCATCATCTGCGGTCTCCATACGTTTTCGG
>WTAW01000337.1 GCA_013139435.1 Candidatus Aminicenantota bacterium
AAGCCCTGAAAATTCAACTCGCATTGGAATAATTGTCTCCAACTTTTATACAAAATTCATTTTTTCATAGTGTAAATCTGCATCTTAACTCTGGGAAGTCACTTCAATGGTAATGGAACGATGAAATCAAAATTGCCTTCTCCAACATTTTTTCTTAAGGTCTCAATGATAGTCTCGACGTTATCATCAGGGCCAGCAATAAAGAAAGGTTTGCCTTCTCTCCCAAATTCTAGCTGGAAATCATGATCCGTATCCAGCAACTCCTCAAGAATATATTTTGATAAATAAAAATCCTTTTGAGGCTTAAATCCAATTCTTTTTGCATATTCGATTGCGCCGATGATAATCCTATAAGCTTTTCCCGGTGAATAGGTACTTATAGCTGTTTCTTCGAATAATGAAAGTTTCATCTTTTGATATTCCTCTATGGACATATTGGCATTGCTAAATGTATTTTTAAGGCCGAGACAAAATATGTCGACAAGATAAACGCCAAGAATCAATTTGTTGTTGGGCTGTCTGCGCGATAATAATATGTGTGCTAATCCCTTATCTTGCCAATCGGTATTAATCAAACACTCAAATAGGGGGCAGTTCTTGGCATTTTTGATAAGGTATATCTTATGGGCATTTTCATTAAGGCTTGAAGAGCGGGATTGTTTTTTTCTCTTTTCCTTTTCTTTTCTTCGTTTTTTCAACAAGGCTTTTTGCCTTCTTTTTTGATAATCCGCCATTAAATACCTTTAGCTCCAATGGATAGAATAAGTTTCCCAACAAAAAATTCGCCCATGGAGGCCTACGATGTCCGGAATGATTATAGTATATTATTTTCCTTATCGTCGAATCAAGATTGTTCATCAATCCGTTGCGCAAAACTCAAAGACATCTCGGAAAGCTATCCAAAGGAAAATTTGTGGAATGGGGCAGTGAGAAAAACAGCAAAATTCCTTCGTCCTAAAAAGCACGGACACAGCTGCGACGAAAATGAGTACTAACCTATTGCAAATACATATCTATTTAGTAGTATGACAAATATCATGGTTTTACAATTAATACTTGACATTAACTTATATATTGAGTTAAACTTATTATAATTCGTTGAACGAAATGAAGGAGGACTTACCGAATGTCATTCGTAACCACTTCCTCTAAAGGGCAGGTTGTAATACCAAAAGAAGTAAGAGAAAAAGTCGGAATCAACACCGGGACAAAGGTCATGGTAAAGGCTGTCGACGGCCACGTTGAAATTCATCCTTTACCTGAGAATCCGGTTGAATTCTATTGCGGGATTTTCAAGAATGGATCTTCAATGACGAAAGCGCTTTTAAATGAGAGAAAAAGGGATGCCCTCCATGAAGATAAAAAGAGTCTTTGATTCATTCGCTTTATTGGCTTATCTTAAACAAGAAGCGCGTTTCGACAAAGTCAAGAATATTCTTTCAGAGAAAGAACCACAAATATTCATCAATGATATAAACGTTGGGGAGGTTTATTATATTCTTGCCAGAGAAAGGGGGATGGAGGCAGCAGATTTCTTCAGTCAGATTATATTTCCCAGCTTACCAATGCGTAGGGTAGAGAACTCATTTCAGGATGTTATTGAAACGGCAAAAATCAAAGCTGAATTCGCAATATCCTATGCCGATTGCTTTGCCGCTATGACGGCCAAGAAAGAAAATGCGTGCTTGGTAACGGGAGATCCGGATTTTAGGAAAATTGAAAACCTCATAGAAATCGAATGGCTCTAATTTGGGGATCGAAGAACTCAAAAAATTCAGAGACAATGAATGATTATTGCTATGAATCAAGGCCGGGCCGGATGCAATCAAAACATATAAGCTTTGGTGACCTTTTGGTCTCCTCCTATCAGCGGGAGAAAATCTTTAAGTCTGTGACGCCGCCCACTGGATGATAACGGATTTTCCTGAAATGGTTTTAGGATATAACAGTCAATCAGCAATCTATCCGAGAGCAGACTTGTTGACAGCCTGGCTTACTTGATGGATGAGTTTTTGACTGGATTGGATCAGATTTCGCGCGGCGTCATCGTCAAGTTTTTCCGTCTGCTGCACTGATTCCCGCAAACTTGCTACAATAGCTATAACATTGTCAGGGAGTAAGCCTGCGGGAATGATACGGGATTGAATATAGGTTAACGAAAGGTCCTCTTTACTATCAGCATTATCTTCCCCAACCAGGTATGCTGCGGCTTTGAGTGTGAGCTCAACCGCTTGACTAAGAGGCGTCAAAGCCTCCAGCGGGAAACCACCTTCGGACAAAACGCTGCTCATCTGCATTTTGCGCTCTGCTTGGGAGAATATCTTCAGTGCTTTTTTTTGTGATCTTTCTCTTTCAATTAATGCCCTGTTGGCAAATGCAGGGCTGGAATGAAGCTTATGGACGGAGTTCTTGTCCATTTTTAAAAATCCGGCATCGGTTAATCGCTGGATGGTCTCGTACGTCGAACGATCCATCATCTCAAGAGACGGAAGATCTTTTGATCCAGAGAAACTCTCCCGCAGGAGCCTATCGGCAAGATGTTTTGATTGATCTACCGGGCCATCTAAAACAACAAGGATCGTGTTTCGGCCTTCATTCTGGCATGATTCAAGAGAAAGCAATCGGCCGGCCATCCTGGCTGCCATTCCATCGCGGAAAGCCTCATAAGGATTTTCGGTGATCTCCGGTGACGGCCCGGAAAAAGGCCTTGATACCACAGCCTCCGCCTTCATGTTCATGAGGCTCTCCAGTCGTTCAAGAAAAGCCGCATGTCCGGATGGCATCTTGATGGCCTTGAGATCGCCTCGTCCATCCAGAATCCCGTCTGCAAGCTGCTGCTTTTGGGCCAGCATGCCAAGCATGCGATGCTCAATGCTTTGTTCGGAAATAAGATTTATGATTCCCACCGATCTTGTTTGATATTTACGCCAGGCTCGGGCAATCCGCTGTTCCAGTTTTGCCGGGTTCCAAGGGAGATCTATATTGACGACCACACTCGCCTCCTGGAGATTCAAGCCGAGACTCCCGGAGTCTGTTGACAGAAAGAGGGAACAATCCGGATTATCCTTGAACATTCTAATCTGTTCACGGCGTTTCTGCTGGGGCACAGAACCGGTATGCCAGGCAAACCCAAGTCCCATTTCTTGGGCGAGATCACGGACGAGGTGGAGCATCCGTTCCCACTCAGAGAAAACAAGAACTTTATGGCCATTGGAGGCTGTGACGTCCTCCAAGATGCTTGCCAATTCCGGAAGCTTTGGACAAATGCGGCAATCGCGATCAAGGATGTAAGGGGTGTCGCAGAGCATGCGCATGCATGCCAGCCATTTTTGGAGCTTTTGAAACTCTTCCTTTGTCAAGGGTCTGCGCTTCGTAATTGTCATCAACCGTGCCACACGTTCTCTGTATTCATCGTAACGATCGCGTTGTTCTGTCTCCATACTCACGAAGTAGTTATTGACCGTTCTTCCCGGGAGCTGCTCTTCAATCTCGTCTTTGCGACGTCGCAGCATGACGGGACGAATCCGGCGGTGCATCTCTTCGAGGTTCTTGTATCCTACCGGACGGCCTTTCTCATTCAGCTTGTAGAATTCACGGTTAAACCTGAAAAGGGGGCCGAAAAGCTGGGGGTTGAGAAACTCAACAATCGAATAGAGTTCATCAATACGGTTTTCCAGCGGTGTCCCGGTCAGTACAAATGCATATGGGCTGGAAAGCTGTTTCACGGATTTGGCTGTTTTGGTTTGCCAGTTCTTGATACGCTGGGCCTCATCCAAAATAACAATGTCAGGAGCCAATATCCGATTGATATCCCGAATATCACTTCGGATCTGTTCATAATTGCTCAGATAGAAAAAAGAGGATTCCCGGTACATCTTCAGCCGTGCCGACCGCGGTCCCCAAATCGTTCGCGTCGGCAATTTGGTGAATTTCGCAATCTGTTCCTCCCATTCTGTCTTAAGAGACACGGGACAAACAACAAGTATCCGCTCAACATTTCGGATTTGCCTGAGAATTTCACAAGCTCCGATGGCCTGCACTGTCTTGCCTAATCCCATATCATCGGCCAACAGCGAACGCTCATTAAAGGCAAGATGAAGCACGCCTTCCTGCTGGTATGGATAGAGCGGATGCCGGAGAAAATCCATCGTGCGTTTGCCGTCTTTAACATCTTGAAGAAACTGCTCTTTGGCTTGAAGATGTTCTTCATTACGACGAAGGTTGGCAACCCATTTCTCCGCATCCTGCGCTATTCGGATCTCCTGTTGGACTTTCTTCGGTTCTCCGGCAAGCGTCCGTTTCAGGGCCGGAATGGCCTTTATGGGATCAGCCAGTAAAGTATTACTGCTTGAGAAAAAAGGAGCCACTACGCTCTTCGTTCTTTCCGATGTTTTGCCGGGCCATGCCACACGGATCTCCGGGGTTCTACGACGCGAGAGATAAACTTCTACATAAGGGGAACCTACACGAACAGCCTGCTTAAATAGGCGAATTCTCCCTTTGCACAAGTGGAAGAGCACAGCCTCAATATGTTTGCAGGTTGCCAGCCCGTTGGTTTGGTAATCGATACACTGACATGAATTTTCCAAATCGATGAGCGAGCGAATCTCTACAAGATATGCCTTGGCGCTCTCTCTCGAACGGACTGTAAATGTACCATAGAACGATTGGCCTGGTTCCAGGGGCTCGACACTAATCGGTTCTATAGAGGCGCGTAAACGCCGTCGTTCGATTTCTTCCTTGTCCGTTGTTTTCCATCCTCGAAACGATGGCTTGGCCTTAAGGACCCTGTCTGCAGCCGGATGCTTTTTTCTTTTTTGCATTTGTTGTGATTTACCTTCCAGCTTGTCAGATTCTCACTTTTTTACATTAAAGGGTAGATATATCACAGTGAAATATTGTGGTCAAATGTTTGAAGAGTGGGAAGGTTGGCATTTCGAGTTTAAAATATTGGATCCCTATGATAAAAGAACATAATAAAACCCAAGGCATAACAAACTTCTTGATGCCGATGTCATAATCGACCTTCAACTTTCCCTGGGATCGTCGATTTCACAGTGTCCTTTCGGATTTCAGATACATAATGCATCGAGTATTCAAATTCATAAGATGGGTTGCCGCTTTTTGAAAATTGTAGCTTTATTTTTCGGCCCTTCCCCCATTTTTTATAGACACTTTGAGATGGTTTAAGCCCACAGTCTTTCGCATGTAATTGGATTATTCTGAGTTGGCGATTAATTTTAGAAAGATTACCTTCTATTACTTTTTCAAGATATGGGACTCGGCCAAATCTCCAATTTTCGTAATCTTTCTTATTAAGATTTCCCATCTGCATGAACACCTCTACTGGAGCTACCACAGATTCTTGTTTTAAGATCTCGTTAAAGGCCTTGACTACTTTTTTATAATACTTATCATTCTTGTGGTTTGAGGATGATATCTTTTTCAGCTTGCGACCTTTAATAGTCTCCGTAAACCTAAACACTTCTAAGTTGTATTTTCATAAATTTAAATAACTTTTTACAAGTCGAATCAAAAGACTTTATTTCTGCTTCCGTGTCAATATGCCTTGAATAAGGGCCACCTTCATCATCAATGAATTCTTGTACTAACAATTTTGGTTCCAACTTCCTAAGTTCTTCATCACAATTTACTCTGTCAATTATCCCTCCACCTAATAACCATAAATTATCAATATGCTTTTTTATCGTCTTTCTTGAAAGTCCTTTATCTATAATAAATTCTATGAATGGTATAAACACAGATTCGACAATTTTATTTCCGCATTTAATATCTTGTTTAACAATTTCCCAGCTCTCGGGCCATTTCTTGATATCTTTGCAATATATTTCTATAGCAGAATTATTCATTTGAGAGCCTTCTTGAAGCGATCTCTGGGGCTGTCAAAATCAATTATTTGGAGATTAAATAGATAGGGATTCCAACCACTAAGCCAGACAAGATGCTCTACAAGCTCCTCCTTCTCTTCTGTATCAGGAAGTCTATTCAATTCATCTGCGGCTTCAAAGGTCTTGATGCATCGATAATAACCGGGAATTCCACCGCAATCCTCTGGAGGTGCGGAGAGTTCTCCGTCAATACAAACAGGATAAGCTATGTTCTTTCTTTTAGGAAGGATTTTCTCAAGGAAAGCATTGATCTCCCAGCCGTCGCCATAGTCGTAGCGGTAGATAGCCCAGTCAGAGGAATTCTTGAGATACTCTTTGATGGGTACTTCGGTTGTGATGAGCCAATCGTCTTCCATTTCCCAGGGTGTGAACCAGGGACATTCAATATGTACTCTGGTTCTTTTTTGTCCTTTGATAGGGATTTCGAAATGATGGAGATGATAATCCATCCACGCCATGACATCCTGTATGGCCACGTGGAGATCATAGAACGTATAGCTTTCAGGGACCTGGATTCTTCTCCAGACTGGCGGATCGGTGCCGAGAAGAGTGAGCTTAAATTGATAGACTTTTTTGCACGGCCGCCGTCGTGGAAGGGATAAGCTTTGGATTAAAGTCTGTTTGCCTATTACATGCTCGATTTCGATCGTCCGGGTATGCGGGCCGATGATTTCCTCTTGATGGATTTCATCCCCATTCGGAATTAAATCATCTTCCAAATCGATTTCCTCCTCAATGTCATCCTCTTCTGAATCAAAACCATTCTTTTCATCGTCATCGCCAAGGTATTCGCCGTAATTCTTTTCCAAATTAGACTTCGATGTATTTTTATTCATTTCTTGTAACTCATTCTACCTAGACTCTGTACAAATGAAAAGATATAACTCATACTCTCCGTTCCTTTCCTCAATTCCAATGAAAGTGCCATCCTAAAGGCCCCCGAACTCTTGAAAAGAATAAAGTCTGCACGGATTCCTAATTGGTCCAAATGGAATGAAGCATTTTTTCTTATAGAGCTAACAAACGTGTCTTTGTTTATGGCCATCCAATGCACCAGCAGGTAAAAATCGTAAGTCTCAATTAAGCTTGCGTTACAATTTTGTTACTGTTGTATCAAGTACTTCTCTAATTTTTTCGGCAGAAATCCTTCCCATTCCTTTTACTCTGATCAATTCTTCAATTGGCGCGTTAATGATTTTGGAAATTGACTTGAAATGTGCCAACAGCCTTTTTGCAATTACAGGCCCTACTTGAGGAAAACCCTGTAGAATATATAATTGTCTCGACTTTAATTTCTTTGGTCGGTACCCGCCCCTTAAAGAAATAGATTCAGCCCTTAAATCATCCTGTTTACCAATCATATAAAAAATGTCTCTAGTATCATCTTTAGAGCAAGAAAAAATAATGGGAATGTACCATATGGTTTGAATTGATAAAAGGGCTCCCTTGATGGCATTGTGTCTAAAATTGAAATCTGTTTTATAAGGATTACCTTCGATAAGCAGAATTGGACAGTCACAATGCTCTTTTAAGTTTGTGAGTTGGTAGAAAAGTCTTCTGCTAATTATTGAAACTAGAAAATCCTTAGCAGTTTTTCTCTCTACGGTAATCCAATTGTTGATGATGTAATCACCATGAGAGACTTTTTTGACTTCGGTGTCTATGTTCCTCTTTTTAAGTAGCTCTATTATTCCTGATTCCCGCTCTCGATAATCAACTATAATATTCAAAAAAATATCCTTATTTACTGCTTCATCAAATATTGACGCTACAGAGATGGTCATTTTCTCAATATCCTACATGCAGAAATGATAAAGTAACTCTACAGAGAGCCCTTCAAAGGAATAGGCAAGCCCGAATCTCTTGAAAATGAGGGTAGGGAAGAGGTAAAGTATTCTCTGGCAGAAGATGCTGAAGATCTGGCTAAAATTCCGAAACGGGAACTTCAACGCATTATAAAACGGATTGAAAAACTCGCTTATGATCCCAGACCCCAAGGATGTGAAAAAATCTCAGGACAGGATCGTTTCAGGATCCGCCAGGGTAGCTACCGTATCATCTATTCCATTCAGGATGATGAGCTGACCATTGCTCTCTTGGATTTGATGTAAAGTCCAGAGCATTGGGCATTATGCACATCCTAGCATAGCGGACTACAATAGAGGTATAGGTACTAAAACACTCAATAATCTGGTGGAAAGGTGCCGGGACTACAATATTCGCGATATCCAATGAAGTCCAACCGGCCTATTTTTTATTCTTCAGCAGGTAGAGTGTGAACGATTTTCCTTCCAGCTTTGTGTATTTGAAGTCGACTGAATCTTCGAATTTTGTGCCCTCAAAGTCGAAAGGTTCATAAAATTTGGCGTATTTGAAATTTGAATCGCCCTGGAAGACGGCATTTTTAAAGCTCACGCCGTGCGGGAACTCCGTATACTTGAAATTCGCCAGGTCGTGAAATTCCACATTCCTAAAATCGACCTTTCTGGGAAACTTCGTGTATTTGAAATTCGCATCGTTGGAAAAAATGGAATCAGCAAAGCTGACCTCAGTAGAATATTCCGTGTATTTGAAGAGAGCCTCTTTACGATAGGTCGTTTTCATGAAATCCGCTCCCTCGTGAAATTTGCAATACTTAAATGCGGATTTTCCTTGAAACTTGCATCCCCGGAAGCTGACATCGGCATGAAAAACAGCGTTGTGCGTCTCGTTTTTCTTGTCATCATGAAAATAGGAGATAACATCGTCTTTGAAGGTACAGTCAACAAAGCTCAGGGGACTCCGGACATGGTATCAGAAGACTTTTGTGCTGTTCCGGG
>WTAW01000228.1 GCA_013139435.1 Candidatus Aminicenantota bacterium
TCTGGATGTACCAGATCGCAAGAAACGCCCACATCGATTATCTGAGAAAAAGCAAAGGCGAGCTCTCCTTGGATGACCAGTGGGATGAAGTCGTGAAGACTGAGCCGACCCCGCTGGACCGATTGGAGCGTGGGCAAGATGTGAAACTGCTACAAGAAGCGCTGGCCCTGCTCCCACTAAAGAAAAGAGAAGTTCTGGTCCTCAGCAGGTATCAGGACATGAAATACAAGGATATTGCCGAATTGTTCGGCTGCCAGATCGGCACGGTCAAAGCACACGTGCACCGCGCCATCAAAGACTTAGGAAAGATATAC
Organism: Candidatus Aminicenantota bacterium; assembly: GCA_013139435.1. Lineage (GTDB taxonomy): Bacteria > Acidobacteriota > Aminicenantia > Aminicenantales > Aminicenantaceae > WTAW01. The sequence goes on from WTAW01000228.1 coordinate 315, forward strand.
TACGAGCTTTCAGGAGGAACGGTCTCATGACTTGCCAAAATATAAAGGAATTGTTCCCGGAATTTCTGACCGGTGAACTGGACCGGGAAACACAGGAGCGGGTCCAGAGTCATCTGGCATCCTGCGATTCTTGCAGGGAAGAGCTGGAGAATCTGAGCGCCATCTGGACAAAGCTGGGCGTCATCCCCGAAGAACAGCCCAGTGACGAAGTGAGGACCCGTTTCTACACGATGCTCGAAGCGTACAAACAGGGAATGACCCAGGAAAGACAACCATCACGTCTAAAAAAGATGTTCAATGATGTGTTCGAACATGTTTGGCCCAAACGCCCGGCCTTTCAGTTTTCCATGGCGGTCGTATTCCTGGCCGTTGGGGTAGCGGCAGGCATTTTTCTGAGTTCACAGGGACAAAACGGAACTCAATTGGCCAAACTCCAGAATGAAGTCCAGGATATGCAGCAGGCACTGGCGATCTCATTGCTCGACAGGCCATCGGCCAGCGAGCGCCTGCAGGGTGTCAGCATCAGCTCGCATATGAATAATCCCAATTCCAAAACGTTGGAAGCACTCCTCTACACACTGGATAACGACAAGAATGTCAATGTACGCCTGGCAGCCGTGGATGCGCTTTATCTTTTCTATGACTACCCTGGAGTTAAGGAGGGGCTTCTTGGATCCCTCGAGAAACAGCCATCACCCCTTGTCCAGGTCGCGCTCATCGATCTCATCGTGAACATGCGGGAAAGGCAAGCTGTGGATGCGCTCAGGTTGTTGCTCGAAGACGAAATGCTCAATCCCGATGTGAAGAAGTACGCCGAACGAGGACTCCAACAGCTCAGTTTCTAAAGGAGGACCGAAAATTTCAATGGACACCTTGAACGGCGACCTTTTAATTCAAAAAAGATAACAAGGAGGAGAACATGAAAAAATATCAACACACGGCGATTTTTATCGTATTCCTGTTTCTTGCAGGAACATTGGCTTTCGCGCAGGAAGGAAAGACCGACCGGGCCACCGTGCCTTTTAGCGATTCCTCAAAGCCGGGCTTTATCGAAGTCTCTGTCTACAATGGGAGCGTCATTATCAGAGGCCACGAGGGTAAAGAAGTCATCATCGAAGCAAAAATCCGCGAAAGACTCATCTCAAAGGAAAAAGAAGAGGAAGAGAATGAAAAAGCGAGAGGAATGCGCCGGATTTTGGGATCTTCGGGCACGGGATTGGAGGTTGAAGAAGAAGAGAATGTTATGGATATCAGTGTGTCTTCCATGAAGCAGACTGTGGATCTAACCATCCAAGTTCCCTACAACACCTCGATGGAGGTCGGCTCTTACAACAACGGAGAAGTTTTGATCGAAAACGTCACCGGAGAGATCGAAGCGAACAACTACAACGGTAAAGTTACGCTTACAGGAATATCCGGTTCTGTGGTGGCACACACGTACAATGGAGAGGTGACAGTCAGCTTTACACAGATCGACCCTGACAAGCCTATGTCCTTCAGCACTTGGAACGGAGATGTCGATGTCACCTTCCCGGCGATGGTCAAAGCCAACGTCAAGATGAAATCCGAGATGGGCGATGTCTACAGTGATTTTGACATGCAGGTGAAACAGGCTCCGCAAAAAGTCGTTGAAGACGAACGCGAAGAAGGTGGCGGATACAAGATCAGTTTCGAGAAAGCTATCTACGGTTCCATCAATGGCGGCGGACCGGAGTACCAGTTCAAGACCTACCACGGAGATATCTTTATTCGAAAGTCGAAATAGCTAAAGTTAAGCCTTGCCTCGCAAGTAAGAAACCATCTTGGGAACGACGAGTGGAACGACATCAGGAAGCATATGGGGCATAAGATTGTCCATCACTTTGGACATCATTCCGGGAAGGAGACTGGGAAAAAAACAGGGGCTCCATGAAGAAGAGAGTCCTTGCTTTATAAAGAAAAGACCTCGTGTTTTAATACGGCCTGTTTGATCCTATCCTCCTTGGGAAACACACCGATCCCGGGTGAATGCGGCACTTCGATCGTACCGTGGGATGTCATTTCGATAGGAGGCTCGATCAGATCCTGCTTGTAATACCTTTTGCTTGCGCTCAAGTCGTGAGGGAGCGCGAAATTGGAGAGGGTGGCCAGGTGGATGTTGTGCGCTCGACCGATCCCGGATTCTAGCATACCCCCACACCAGACAGGGACGTTTTTTTGTTGGCAAAAATCATGGATCTTTATCGCCTCCACGATCCCGCCCACACGTCCGACCTTTATGTTGATAATTCGGCAGCTTCCCATTTCCAGAGCTTTTCTGACTGTATCTTGGGAGACTGCGCTCTCATCCAAGCACAGCGGCGTCTTCATCTCCATCTGTAAACGGCTGTGATCCCAAAGGTCATAGGCAGGGAAAGGCTGCTCGATCATCAGCAGGTCGAAATCATCAAGTTTTTTCAAAGTTTCTCTGTCCTTAAGGGAATAGGCGCCGTTGGCATCCACTTGAAGACGAATGTCAGGGAATTCTTTTCTGACTTCCTCACATATCCGCACATCCCACTCCGGCTTGATCTTGATCTTGATCCTCTGGTAGCCCTCATCGAGGAAGGAGCGGATCCTGTCCAGGAGTTGTTCCACCGAATCCTGGATCCCAACACTCACGCCAGCAGGAATTTCCTGTTTTTCTCCTCCATAGATTTTCCAAAGAGGTTTGCCTTTGGCCTTAGCAAAGAGATCCCAAAGAGCCAATTCCAGCCCTGCTTTAGCCATCGGATGTCCCTTGAATGGTTGCACCCTATCATATAAATCTTTAGGATCCGTGATGCCGGATTCAAAAACTGTTGGGATCAAGAATTCCTTCAGGACAATCCAGGCCGTGGATGTGGTTTCGTAGCTGTAGAGGGGAATTTGATCGGCAACAACCTCCCCATACCCGAATTCACCTCCGGAGAAAACTTTTACGAGGATGAATGTCCGGCTCTCCTCACGGCCAAGACTCGTCTCGAAATAGTGGACATAGGGCATTTCCAGTAACGACAGCTCGATCCTCTCTATTTTCATGTCTCTGATCTCCCTATTTTAACATCGAATTGGCCGTGAGAATTGTATAACAAGAAAAGGCACATGTCACCTTTTAGGTGTCATCTTTTAAGCCTGGATTATTCACGAGCCGATATCGCTGCAAAGGAGAGGCAGTGGCCCCTGAAGTTTGGTTGGTTAGGTCGGGTCGGTAGTGAACTACCGCGAAGGGGCTACAACGAAGGCTTTGTAGTGAGATTGGTTCGCCCGTAGGGTAAAGGATGCTGACATTAAGATATTGAATCTTTTTGATGTTTTAGTTTATGAGTCTAACTATGTCAGCAGACTTTATGAATAATTCAGATTAGTAGGGGAAGGGACCGATCCGCTCTCCCTTTTTCCAGATCTCCTTCAGCTTGGCATAGCGGATAAACACAGAATACCCATGAAGAGTCGCAACGACAAAACCGGCAAAACCATCTAAGACACCCGCTCTCCAGAAGTATGACTTTAAGAAATTGAGGAAGGGGACGATCGCCAGGTGATACCAGTGGCATTTTTTCTTTTTGGCATACAGTTTTTGGGCGCTCAGGTCGGAAAATGTATTGATCCGCTCCAGATGATCCCGAATGTTCCGGTAGGTAAAATGATGGAGAGGACCTTTGAGGAGGTTGACTTCGCCCTCGACCACCAGAGATTCATGCACGTACTCTCCCTCCCAGCGGACGCTGTCCTTCCGGAAGAGCCGGATCTTTCTATCAGGATACCAGCCGCCATGGCGAATCCATCTCCCCAGATAATATGTCTGGCGGGGCATCGAAAAACCAGAACAGTCCGGCTCCCCCTCCTTCAGCTGCAGAATCTCTTCGCGAAGCTCGGGAGAGACCCTCTCATCGGCATCCAGGGAGAGAATCCACAGAAAGGATGTTTTGCTGTTCCCAAAATTTTTCTGGTCGGTAAAATTGGTCCATTTCCTCTGGAAAACAAGATCGGTATATTTTTTTGCGACCTTCACCGTATCGTCGTCGCTGAAGCGGTCGACTACCACGATCTCAGAGGCGATGTCAGCGACGCTTTTTAGAGCCGCCTCCAGTCGTTTTTCCTCATTGTAGGTGATGATCACAACAGAGATATCCATTTTTTCTATCATATCACAAACTCTGTTCTTAACTCTATAATTCTCAATGAGATCATTTTATATGTGGCAACCTGACGTTCCAGCTCTCAAGGCTAGATCCCATCGCTCTGTCCAGCCTCGCCAGGGCAAGGATGTAGTCCAGCATGGATTTGATCTCTGTCGATCGGGCAGTAGCTAGTTCTTCTTGGTAGGTAAGGACAAAATAATTTGTGGTGAGCCCCACGTCCAATTTTTTCTCCTCTGCCTCCAATCTCTTCTGGGCCAGCTCTCTGGCCAGGCGATACGCTTCGACTCTTTTAATATGAGTCTCTACCTCTCGCACAGCATCATTGACGTCGAGCATCGCAAATTTTTTGTTGTCTTCCAGCTCAAGCTGACTCTTCTCGAGTTCCATCCTGCTCTTGACATACTCCGCCCTCGTGATCACATTGCTCAGGGGAAGTGTCAGGGTCAACGCCACATTCCAGTTATTGTGCTTAAAGTTAAGTGCATCCCCGACGGCGTCTCCGGCACTTCCCTCCGCCTTGCCGATGATAATACCGAGAAAAGGATTGTCATCCAGATATAAGATCCTATCCCCGGAGATTCCAGGGCTCCAATACGAAAAGCTGAGGTCCAGTCCGGGTAGCATCTTATTCTTGGCCACACTCATTTTGAAATCATTGTTTTCGATGTTTTTCCTGTTCGCCCGGAGGTCGGGTCTCTTCACTTGCGCCACCTGCCAGGCTTCGTCAAAGGAGATCACCTTTTTAACAAAATCCGGCCGATCCATGGGGACTATACTCTTGGGCGTGAGCGCCTGGACATCGGACATATTGAGATGGTATTTGAGCAGGTCTTCTCGCCTTTTGATCAAAACTTACGCTGCCAGGATATCGGCCTCTCTCTGGGCAACCACTGTCTCTGCATTTAGCACCTCTAAAGGAGCCAGTTTGCCCACTTCCACTTCCTTTTTGTTTTTCGCAAGGAGATCCCGGGCCAGCTGCAAG